>JANMJF010000177.1:0-11605 GCA_031371245.1 Pseudomonadota bacterium
CCCGAGTAACGATCCGAGCCTGGTCATTTCTGCCATGGCCGCCGCCACGCGTTACCTCGGGTTCGCCACCACCTATAGCACCAGCTATTACCCGCCCTATCACACCGCCAAATTATTCTCGACCTTGGACCATCTGACCGATGGGCGAGTGGCATGGAATATCGTCACCTCTTATCTGGCCGATGCTAACGCCAACTTCGGCCTGGGCGAGATGATGCCCCACGACCAGCGCTATGACCGCGCCGACGAATACATGGACGTGTGTTACCAGCTGTGGGAACACTCATGGGAAGAAGACGCGATGGTGCGTGATCGCGAGCACGACATGCTTATCGATCCCAGCAAGGTGCATGAGATCAATTTCAAGGGGCAGTACTTTGACGTGCCAGGGCCGCATATGTGCGAGCCCTCGCGGCAACGCACGCCGGTTTTATACCAGGCGGGTGCGTCCGGGCGCGGCTTGCGATTTGCGGCGCGCCATGCCGAAGCCATCTTCGCCATGGACCCGACTATCCCCGCCTGCCGTGCCGCCGTCGAACGCTTGACCCAGGCCTTGCAGGCCGAGGGCCGGCGACGCGAGGACGTCAAGTATTTCCCCGGCATCACCGTCATCGTTGCGCCCACCGACGCCGAAGCGCAGTTGAAGCTCGAAACCTGTCGCCGCTATGGCAGCGCGGAAGGCTCCCTCGCCCTGTACTGCGGCTGGGTCGGCATCGACCTGGCCAAGCTCGAATCGGGCAAGGCGCTCAAAGACATGCAGACCGACGCCATTCAAAGCCTGTTGGCCACCTTCTCGCTAATCGACCCCGAGCGCGAATGGTCACTCGATGAAATCGCCGACTATTTATCCACCGGCAGCCTGATGCCCAAGCTAGTCGGCAGTCCACAAACCGTCGCCGACGAACTCGAACAGTGGATGGATGAAAGCGGTTGTGATGGCTTCAATCTGGTGCCCGTCACCCAGCCCCATGGTTTTGCCGAGTTCGGCGATCTGGTGGTGCCAGAACTGCAACGCCGCGGCCGCATGCCGACGCACTACGCAGGCCAGACCCTGCGCGAACGCCATTTCGGCGTCGGTCATGCGCGCCTGGCCAGCCAGCACATCGCCCACCGCAGCCTGCCGCCGTGGAAACAACGCAAACTAACCCCACTAGGAAAATGACGATGGCCAAGACACAAATTCAAGCGTTGAGCGACGCGGTGCAGCTTTATTTCGACCTCATGTACGACTGCGACGTCAGCAAGTTCGATCGTGTGTTCGCCTCGACCTCACAGTTGCATGGCTTTCGCGAAGGCCAGATGAGCTGCTGGCCCGCAGCGCAGTACAAGGAAGTGCTGGCGGGTCGCACCTCGCCCCAGGCACTCGGCGCGCAGCGCGACGAGCAACTACTGCTCCTCGATACCACTTCACCGACCCAGGCGCTGGCCAAAGTGCGGGTGCGCATCAACGACATGGTGTTCGTCGATTACCTGTCCTATCACAAGATAGATGACACCTGGCTGGTCACGGCCAAGGCCTACCACCGCGAATCTTGAACCTGGCAGCAATCGGGCTTAAACGTCGTCGCGAGGCGCTGAGAAATACTGACTCAGAATCGCGCCCGCAGCGTGACGCCGTAAGTGCGCGGGTCGCTGGGCGTGCCGACGATGAGACCGGAGTTGCCAGATTGTACGGTCAGGTTCTGCATGTAATCTTCGTCCAGAAGATTGCGCACCCACAGCGACACGTCCCAGGCCCCAGCCGGGCGAAAGCCGGCCACGACGTTTAACAGACCGTAGCCGTCGATCACCCCATAGCGCGAGTCGCTCGGTTCGCCATAGACGTGGGTCCGCACGGTGAAATCGGCGCGCGCGTAGCCTTCACCAAAAATGTCTGCGATGCGCAGCGGGTGGCTGTATTCGGTGCCGCCTGAAAACACCCAGCGCGGTGTCGATGAAAGCGGCCGCCCGCTTAGGTCGCAGACCGTGCGCGGACCACCGATCAGTTCGAGCGGGCAGGGCGCGTTGCGATAAGAGGAATACTCGCTGTCGGTCCATGCACTCGACAACTGGGCACGCCAATGCTCGGTCAAGACCAGCGACGCGTCGAATTCCGCGCCTTGCACCCGCACCTTCTTCACGTTCGCCAGGTAACCGCGCAATGCACCGGGACCGGTATCGACGACATTGGCTTGGAAGTCATAAACGTCGGTATGGTAGACATCGAAATTGACCAGCAGCCGGTCGTCCAGCCAGCGCGATTTGATGCCGAATTCGATGGTGATGACTTGCTCCGGCTTGATAGCCGCAGTCGTCAAGGCCGGCTGGTTGTCGGCAGTCAGGGGCAAGCCGGACATGTTGATGCCGCCTGACTTATGGCCGAGCGCCCAGCTGCCATAGGTCATGACGTTGTCGGTCCAGTGCCAACTGAGCGCCACGCGCCCCGAGGCGCTGCCGTCGACAACGCTGGCCCGGTAAGATTGCGGACGCAAAATCGAGAGCTTCTTCTTGAGCAAATCGGGATCGCTGGTGGCGAGACCGCCTGACACCGTCGAATGGAATTTCCCCTGTTTGTCTTCGAGGGTATAGCGAAAGCCACCGGTAACATCGAGCCGCGACAACGCATGCCAGGTCGCTTCACCAAACAATGCGTAGCTGGTCGATTCGAAGCGTGTGCGGCCATCGGTCAAATAACCATCGAGCAGATCAGCGGGCACCGCCGGCGCATTGCCCAGCAGCCAGTAGGCGGCGAGCGGTCCGTAGCCGGTCATGGGATGACCATTGATAACCTGCGAAAAGGTATAGAAGCCACCGGTATATTCGATGGCCTGACGCCCGTTAGACGCCACGCGCAATTCCTGGCTGTACTGATCCTGTCGCGAAGGAATGCCCTGGATGGTCTGGATCGGCAGACCGATGTAATCGCGATCGTTGGCCGCGTCCCACGACCAATAGCGCCATGCACTGATCGAGCTCAGCCTGACCGGCCCGAGATCCCAATCGGCGATCGCCGCCACACCACCCTCATGGCTCTTCACTTTCAGATCGGAGTCGATGTCGGTGAGGCGGTCGTAGGGGTCAAAACTTGGCGGTCGGTAATTCTTGCCGGCGGCGAGCGCCGGGTATTGGCGATTGTCGGCCTTGAGTGATTTGCCGACCGCGAAGAACACCTGCGTACAGCAAGCCGTGTCGATAGCGGCATAATCGCCGGTGACGCGCAGGGAAAAATCCTCGCGCGGACGATAGAGCATCTGCGCGCGCGCAGCGAGGTTGTCTACGTCATTCAACTCGTCGCCGCTACGCACATTGTCGAGTACACCGTCGCGATTGGTGGTGACCAGCGACACGCGCCCCGCCAGCTGATCTTCATACAGCCCGCCGGTGGCCGAGAACTTGCTCTGGATATAGCCGAAATTGCCGCCACTCAGTTCGGTGTGGATTTCGCGCGCAAAAGACGGCGCACGGGTCGTGACATTGATGGCACCGGCGGTGGTGTTCTTACCGAACAAAGTACCCTGCGGGCCGCGCAGCACTTCGACCCGTTCCAAGTCGAGCAGATCAAAAGCCGCCGTCGCGGGGCGCGCGTGGTAGACCTGGTCGATGTAGAAGCCCACGCCGGGTTCGAGACCATCATTAGCCTGGGACACCGCCACCACACTGCTGCCGAGGCCGCGGATGGTGAGCGCGGTGTTACGCGGGTTGGGCGAGACGAAATTCGTCGACGGTACCATCTGGCTCAATTGAGACAGGTTGATGGTGTTAGTGAGATCGAGCTTGTCGCCGCTCAACACCGACATCGAAATAGGCACGCTCTGCGCGTCTTCCTTGCGCAGGCGCGCGGTGACGACCACCGACTCGATGCCGGGCGGCGGCGTGGTGCTTTCTGCCGCGCCGACCACGAGGCTGATTAACCATAACACCGCGATTGTCAGACTGCGGTGCGGCAGGCGGTAGTCTGCCGATGGTGCCTTGGGCGTTTTCGGAATAAATGGAGAAACCTGCATGAGATCCAAGCTCTGATGGGTATTGGCCGCGCAGGGTAGTCAGGAATGCGCGCGCCCCCAATAGGCAAGTGTGAACATCTTTCGCTGCGCGCTAAGACGGCATGCGTGGGCCGCGCTAGTGCTGTGGGATGAAGGGGCTCTCGCCTGGCGAGGCGCGTTTTTCGCGCTTGCCGTCAGTGGCTGTGGTCGTGATGGTCATGATCATGACCGTGATCATCGTCGTGCGGGCTTGCCTGCGCGGCATGCAATGCCTGCCGTAGGGCCGACAGTTGGTCTGCATCCAGCAGGCCACGGGCGGTCACCAGATTTTCGGCGGCCGTCAGCCACAACAGATAATACGGCGTCGCCTGCCCACGGCTGCCGTCCCGTGCGATCTCGGCCGACAGGGCTTGCACCCACGCCGGCCATGCGAAGTGACCCCGTTGGTGAAGATGCACGATCAAGGCAAAGGCCTTGGCTTCCCAGGGCGCGGCGAACACCACGCCCTCCTCGTCGCGTGGCAAGCCAGGCACGTCAGCCAGGTCTGGCACAGCGCGCCTGTTGTTATCGGCTATCTCAGGCGCGGTCAAGATAGTCGTCCCATAGATCGATCAGGAGCTGGTCATTGGCATTCGCCTGAGGACCCCACAGCTCAAGCGCGGTGAAGCGCACCACATAGACGTGCTGCGGCTTTTCGCCCTGGCCCGCCGCGTGGGTATCGGGAAACACGAACACGCCGTGATCGCGCTCGATAATACCGAGCTTGCCGCGCACATAGCGTGGCAGGCGGGTATGCGCGCTGGGGTTGATGTTACGGACGCGCACATGCTCACCGACTTTGAATTGCGCAGCGATCGGCTGGTCGACGCGCGCACTGACACCGGCGGCGGTTATCGCCAAGGCTTGTTCGGCACTGATAGCCATCAGCGATGCTCCTCGGCCAGCTGCGCGCAGCGCGCGTCCAGTTCGGCGCGGGTCAGGACACCCTTCTCAACGAGCAAGGTTTCGTAACCGTGCAACCAGTGTTCGTAGTAGGAGGTATTCAAATAGGCCGGCGCACCTAGCCGTTCAACTGCGTGGCGCAGTTCGTCCAGGTTATAAATGCCGAGCGCCAGCATCGGCACGAACATGCCAAACACACGGCGCTCCCAATCGTGATGAAACGTCGCTTCATCTGGCTCGATCTCGATAGCACCGAGACCATGCATGCCACCGAGATCGTGTATGCCGTTCATCGCAATGCGCCTATTTGGCCGGGGCTTGCACGGTCGCGACGCCGATCATGGCATCGCGCGTGACCAGTGCCGCCAACTGCTCTTCGGTCAAGTCTTCCGTGCCCGCCGGTCGTTGTGGCAACACCATGTAGCGCAGCTCAGCGGTACTGTCCCACACCTGCACGGTGACGCTGTCCGCCAAGTTCAAGCCGAATTCCTGCAAGACCGCGCGCGGCTCGCTGACGACACGCGCACGATAGGGCGCAGACTTGAACCAGGTGGGCGGCAGCCCCAGGGTCGGCCACGGATAACAAGAGCACAGGGTACAGACGATGACATTATGCGTTTCAGCGGTGTTTTCGATGACGACCATGTCTTCGCCCTGGATGCCGGTATAACCGAGCTCGGCGATGGCCTGGGTGCCATTGCTCAACAAACGCTGCTTGTATTGAGGGTCGACCCAAGCGCGGGCCACGACGCGCGCACCGTTGCGCGGTCCGAGCTTGTGCTCGTAGGTATCGATTAACGTATCGACCGCCGCAACATCGATCAGTCCTTTCTCGACCAGCAGCGATTCCAGGGCTTTGACCCGGATCTCGACATCGGTCAACGTACGATTGTGGTTGGCGCTCATGGTGTGGGCTCCTGTGGCTCGCGCTCGGGCAAGCGCATCGGGTATGAATTGCGCGACGCTGCGCGTCGCGATAAGCATTAGAGCGTCACGCCAAGTACGCAGCAAGGGGCTGGCGTGCACGCCCCTCGACGATGACTAGGCGGCGCGACGCGCTTCGCGTCTGAAAAAATAAGCCGTGCTGGCGGCCAGCATTAGCCAGAACAACAGACCCACCGCAAGTACCGCACGGACGAAGTCGCCATGCAAGCCGGCGGGTAATGCACTGGCGGCGGCGATAGCCTGCGGCGCACCGATCAGATGCGGGCTGGCGAGCAGAACCACAGCGGCGATGCGCCAGGCGAGCACGCGAGCAAACACCAGTACGGCCAAGCCACCGGCCGTGGCGACGGCGCTCGAAAGCCACCAGATCTGGCGGGCTGCCAGCGGCCCGACATCGGTGCCCGGCAGTGCCGCCGGCAAACCCAGACTGGGAGCGAGCACGAAACTCGCATAAGCGGCCAGGCCCCACGCCAAGGCCTGGGGCAGCCCACGCGGCACACCGCGCCAGATCCACAAGGCACCGAGCAGCAAGGCAAAACCAATAGCCGTCATGACGTCGCTGAAGGCCGTGAACAATGTGCGTTCCCAGCCTTCGGCAGGCTGCCAGGCGGGCGCGTGATGGTGGCCGTGATGCGCGTCCATCGCACGCGCTTCGTAGACCTCGGCCTGCAGGATCAGCGGCACCGTCAGCGCTTGGTGCGCAGCCGTCGTGAGCAGGCCCGTGCTTAGGCCCGCCATCACTGCGACCAGCAACAGCCGCTGAAAAATCGCCATCGAGTTTGCTTCAATGGCAGGGAAACGCGGCCGAATGACGCGTGTCGTGGGCGGCGTTATGCAGGGCTGACAGCGGCGCAAAGCCAACCGTCCAGACAATCGCGAGACCTAAGACGGCGGCCGCAAGTGCGGCGCGCAGAGATGCGCTGCGCGCGCCGGCGCGGGTCGCACTGCTGTGGCACGTGGGAAGTGAAACTGTGTGCTGGTTCATGGCCAGGTCCTTGCCGGGGTGTGCGGAATTAGCCTCGGATACTAATGCCAAAGGACGGCAATCGACCAGCGTGTCGACAGGTGTCGCCGGGTCTTCACAAGCACTGTGGACGATGGCCACGCCACCCGCTACTGTTCGGGCCGTGCCTATTGAATTCCCCGGCCATCGAGCGGGGCTTTGCGCTGGACTAGCTGGCCGGTCAGTAGTTCGGCAAGCTGCGCGTGAGCGACGGAGGACATCCATGGTCGACCTGATCGCCGCCAACCACACCGGGCGCGAACTGGCACTCATGCGCAGTGGCAAAAAGCCACTGGCGATGTTCTACGCAGAGATTGCCGAGCTGCCGAACGAAGTGTTGATCCCAGAGCTCGCATTTGCGGCGCACGTGCTGGCGGGTGAGATCGTTCGCGCCGAAATCACTTTGGAGTCTGGCTACTCGGCGTTACTAGGGCGCAACGCACACATTAGGTATGTGTTCTTCGCGCTCGCGCCGCAAGCGTGGCGGATCAGCGCGATGAGTTTGCTCAGGGAATGCTTCGCCAAATCGCGCTGCCCATGGAACGAAGCCTTGGAGCGCATCGAAGGCGCGCTGCTCGGCTATACCGACGAGGAGATCACCACGCGCTGCGTCGCGCTGGGGTTGATCAAAAACGAGGCCACCCATGGCAGTCGTTAAAGGCCATTGAAAGGCCGCTGCCTCTCAGTCTTCAAAAAAATCCATTGCCGGGGAGCACCTCGCCGTTGATGAGGTAATTACCGATCGCGCGCGCCTTGTATACCGTCGGGTTATGCGAGGCGACGGTGCGGATGTTGCGCCAGTGCCGATCGAGATTCGCGCTTTGCTTGACTGCCGACGAGCCACCCACGTCAAACAGTCGCGTCGCGGCGCGGGCCGCGAGGTCATCGATCACGACCTTGGCCTGGGCCGCCAACAATGAGGCACGATGAGCAAGTGCAAAGTCGGCCGCACCGTTCACGACCGAAGCGAGTGCGATGTCCTGGGCATCCGCAGCCGCCAGCACGATGCTTTCCGCAGCGAAAGCGGCACTCGCAAGTTCGCCGATGATCTGCTGCAGCAAGGGATCGCCGCTCGCGGTTTCGCTGGGCGCGTGGGAATAGGTACGGCCACGACTCTTGACCAACTGTGCGGCATCGCTAGCGATATTGCGCACGATGCCGGCAATGACGGCCGTCAGAATGAGCTGAATGAACTGGCCGACGAGCAAGGGATCGGCCGGGTCGGCGAGCGACGCCGCAGCACTGCTTTCAACGCCCGCGGCCTGCACTTCATTGGGTAACACTTCGACCTCGCAAAAGACCGCCGTGCCGCTGCCGGTCAGGCGCTGGCCAATGCCATCCCAATCGTCTGCGAGCGTCACGCCGGCACGGGTTGCCGGGATAATCACGGAAACCACCTTGCCCTGCGGGTCACAGGCGAAAACCATGATCCAATCGGAATACAAACTGCCGGTCACGTAGTACTTGGTACCGTTCAGAACGAAGCGCTCGCCGCGTGGGCTCAACGTGGTGTTGAACAGCCAACTACCCACGGCCGCGCTGCCGCCCAACTCAGACACCGCGTTGCCGAAGATCGCACCGCCCACGATCTTCTCGATCCAGGGCGTGCGATCGGCCGTGTGCTTGGCGCGGAGTCGTTCTTCGGTCACCCAGTAGTGCGCGCGCAGCAGATGGGCGACATCGGGGTCAGCCGCCGCCAGATCCATCAACATCACGAAGTATTCGCGCACCGAACAACCGCCACCCCCTTCTGCGACCGGCACGCGTATGGCACCGAGCCGGGATAGCCGCACCAGGTCGATAGCCGGATGCAGCGCGGTGCCGGCCTGCTTACTCGCCGCCGCCGATTCACCAATGGCGGCGATGAGCTGCTTCATTTCCACCGAGCCGACGCGCGGTGGACCCTTGGGAGCGTTGCGGGGCGTTGCCATGGCTGGGGTTCCTTTTAGAGGAGTGCGTGTGGGCCAAACTTGAACACTATGATTCATCACTTTTCCGCGCATCACGCTTTCAAGCCGTGACCGCCACCAAACGCGCTTCGCGCACCGGCAGACTGACCACCGCAGCGAGTAGCGCGAGCAGAGCGTCGGCGATAAACATCCACGAGTAATCACCAAAGCGCGTGACTGCGTAACCGCCGAGCCAGGCGCCGAAAAACGCACCGACCTGATGGGCCAACATGGCGAAGCCGAATAAGGTGGACAGATAACGCGTGCCGAACAGTTTGCCGACCAGGCCGGCGGTGGCCGGTACATTGGCCAGCCATAACAAGCCGAGTACCACGGAGAAAGCATAGAAAGTCAGCGCCGTTTTGGGCGCGACGAGGTACAGCGCCAAGGTCACGGCGCGCCCGAGATAGATCCAGAACAGGATGGACTTCAACCGCACCCGCATGCTCAACCAGCCGGCCCCCAGGGTACCCACCAGGTTCGCAATACCGATCAAGCCGATGGACGTTGCGGCCACCGATGCCGACAGCCCGCACATCTGCACCACACCAGGCATGTGAGTCACGAGGAAGGCGACATGAAAGCCGCAGGTGGAAAAGCCGAGCAGCAGCCACAGATAGCTGGAATCACGCGCGGCTGCGCGCAGTTGCGCGCCGAAGCTGATGTCTGTGGCAGTAGTGCTGGTAGCGATCGAGGGGAGCGCTGCACGCTGGCGCAGCGGCCAAGCCAGCGGCAGGGTAGTCAAGGCCGTCGCCGCCAGTACCCCCATGGCGCTGGCCCACCCGAACGCACTGATCAACGCCTGAGTCAGTGGCGCGAAGACAAACTGGCCAAGCGAGCCGCCGGAAGAAATGATGCTGACGGCTAAGGTCCGCCGTTCAAGGGGGATGGCGCGGGATGCGGCACCGATGAGGATGGTCAGGCTGCCTGCTCCCGCGCCGACCGCACTCAAGACACCGAGCGAGAAAATCAACGCCCACTCGGAAGACACCCACGGGGTCAGCGCCATGCCGGCCGCGATCATCACGCCGCCCGCCGCGATCACGCGGCTCGGGCCGTAGCGATCGGCCAGCGCGCCGAAGACCGGCTGGGCCAGGCCCCAAGTGAACTGGCCGATAGCCATGGCGAAACTGATGGCGACGATGCCGAGCCCCGTCGATGTATTCAAAGGCGCAATGAACAAACCGCTGACCTGTCGCCCACCCATAGTGATCATGACTATCAAGGTGGCGGCGATGATGGTCGTCCAGGGCATGCGGGCGGGCAGACTCACGTCTGAGCCTCGCACATTCACAACGACAGCCCCGCGTGATTCCACCATGCCATGTCTGAATGCGCGCGCAGGTCGAGTTCGTAAGTCCACGCGGAGCGATGCTGAGTCGCAAGATGATAATAAGTGTTGGCTATCTCGGCGGGCACCAGCAGCCCGTCTTTCTCCAAGCCTTTGCTTGCGCGCAGTGCCTGATAACGCGCCGGCCCGAGCATCTTGCCCAGCGTATCGGGCGCATCGACCGCGCCATCGATAATGATGTGGGCGACGTGAATGCCTTTGTGAGCGAACTGCGCATTAAGGGTCTGACAAAGCATTCTGCGCCCGCCCATGGCCGCGGCGTGGGAGTGTTGGCCAGCATTTCCGCGCATCGACGCAGTCGCAGCGGTGACGAGCAAAGTGCCCTTGCCACGTTGTTCCATGCGCGGCAAGAGTGACGAAGCAAGACGAAATAAACCGAAGGTGGCGAGCCGCCAGCCCATTTCGAAAGTCTTAAGCGAAGTATCGGCGAGTGCACGATCGCCGATCTGCGCACCGAGATTATAAACAGCAACCTCGATCGGGCCGATGTTGGCCTCGATATTTTCAACCAGCGCCTCAATACTGTTGTCCTCTACCGCGTTCAGCATGAAGCCACTCGCCGCGCCGCCCGCAGCGTCGATTTCACCAACCAGCCGAGCTAGGCCTTGGCTATCGCTGCGCCTCGCCAGGCAGGCGTGGAAGCCTGCGCGGGCGAAGCGCTTGGCGACGTGACCGCCGATGCCGGCGCCGGCACCAATCACGAGACAGACGGGTTGGGTCATGGTTTATTCCTAGTAACTTTTTGTCGGGCGTAGCGAGCTGCATGCTGCGCAGTCTGAGATCTAATCTGATGATCACGACGACCGTGCGCCACGCCAGTGAGGCGCATCGAAATCAAACTGCCGCCCTTCGCGATGATGCCATCATGCCGCAGTCACCGGTGAGGTGTCTGCCTGCTTGCGACTATAGCGGGTGCGCCGTTCCGGTTTGAATTTCATGTCCGAATTCTCTGCGGCCGAACGGCACGCGGTCGGGCACCCGACGCCTACTACTCGTAGACGGACACGATTCACGCTATGTTGCAGGCATGGCACCCCCAGACTTAAGTGAAATATTTGCGCGCATGTTCCGCCTGCCGGGCGGGCGCTCGTTTGAAGTTGTTTTGGCGCTAGGCCTGTTCGTAACAGCGGCGTGGTCGGGCGTGTACACCGTACCCAGTGATTCGGTGGGTGTGATCCAACGCTTCGGCGGCTACCTGCGCTACGTCAACCCTGGCTTACATTTCAAAATTCCGCTGGGCGTTGATGTCGCGACCATCGTGCCGATCAAGCGCCAGTTGAAGCAGGAATTCGGATTTGCCACGGAGGGCGCGACCAATCCCTATCAGAATTCCCGTGAGCCGCAGGCCGAGACCCAGATGGTCACCGGCGATTTGAATGCCGCCTTGGTCGAATGGGTGGTGCAATATCGTATCGATGACCCGACCAAGTTCCTGTTTCACATTCGCGATCCC
>JANMJF010000187.1:0-9319 GCA_031371245.1 Pseudomonadota bacterium
CTGGGCGCGCACCAGGGACGTGGATTGGCGGATATCGAGATTGGGCGCGGTGCTCTGCACCTGACCGCCGGCACCAATGACCTGCGTGACACTCGAGACCCGCGTAATGACCGGGTAGACATCGATCATGATCATGCCGTCGTTCGAGATCTGCGGTGTCAAGCCGAGCACGATGCCTTCGGTGACCACCTGCGGCACATCGCTGGACGACGTGGTGGCACCGGCCGAACTGGTATCGGTGACTTGTTCGCGACGGAAGAAAGTGCGATCGGTACCGACCTTGATCATGCCGGCCTGATTGTTGAGCGTACGGATGTGCGGCTGCGAGACGACCCTCACGTCGCCCTGCTGCTTGAGCGCATCAATGATACTGGATAGCCGTATCGCGCCGCTGGTGGCGACATCGAGCACACCCAGCGAGAACACATTGGCCACCGGTGTCACACCACCAGCCGGTTGTTTGACGATAGTCGAAGCATTCACATCCACCTGCCATCCACTGTGGAACTTCGACATCGCGCGCTCCCAGTCGATGCCGAGTGCGAAGTCGTCATTGAGCGAGACCTCGACTATGCGCACTTCGATGTCGACTTGACGTTGCACGGCTTCATTGACGTCGCCGAGATAGCGGCCGACGTCGCGCACGCGGCGCATCTGATCGGTCACCATGATGGTGCCGGCGGTGCGATTGATAACGATGCGCGCGTTCGGCGACAGCATGGAACGCAGTTGTACTTCGAGTTCATCCCAGAACGGCACGCTGCCCTGCTGACTCACCGACACACTGCCGCCGCCCTGGCCATTGCCACCGCTGCTGCTAGCGGTATTGGCACTGCCGCTAGTGCTGCCACTGCTGCTGGTGCCGCCACCGGCGGTGGACGCCGCGCTGCTGTTGCTCGATGACGAAGCTTGCGCCTCGCCCATCCGCACCACGCGGATGTAATCGACGGTGAAAGTGCGTGTTGCCATGGCGCGCACCCGCACCAGACCACCGTCGCGCTCCCAGTGAAAGCCGAGGCTGCCCAGCATGGCTTCCATGGCCTGCTCGAAGGGCAGGTCATGGAATTCGACATTGATGCTGCCGGTAACGTCCTTATCGACCACGATGTTCAATTTGTAGGCGCGTGCAAACAGCGCGAGCACCTGATCGATGGGGAAATCACGGGCAAAGAAGCTATAAAGCTGCTCCGTCGCCTGCGGCGGCAAGCGATCGGTATCGCTGGCCGGCATCACCAGGCGGGTGCTGATCGGTGGTGGCAGCACGCTGGGCGTGACGCCAGTCAAGGGCGTCGTCAGGGCAACCGTGGATGGCAGGGCCGGTGGCGGTGGCCTGACTGCGGTCGCGCTACATCCGCCCAAGAGCAGCGCGGCGACGACCCCGGAAAGCTTGCGTGGAGAATGCATACGGTATCCCTCTCGAATTTCGAGTCCCTAACCCGAAAGCGCTATCGGCGTGGCACGCAGAAGCTTGAGGACGAGAGCGAAAGCGCAGTTTCTAACAGCGCGCTAGCGGATAGGCAGCTTCAGCACCAGTGGTTGCGGCCAGGCAACGCTGGGACCTAGCGCGACCGATGCGTTGTCGATGCGTTGTCGATGCTGAGCACCGAGCGACCGCTGACCTTGTCACCGACCTGCACGATGCGGCCACCGATCACCGCGATGTGCGCCGAGGGTGTGTTCAAGACCGCCGCCAGCGCCGGCACGACCTCGGTCAGCGGTATCTCGGGCACCGCCGCGATCACCGCTTCCGGCGTCACTGGCACTACTGGCGCGCTGGTCGTGACCGGCCCGAATGGATCGCGCGACGGACTGCTATCCCAGCGCAATTGTGTCGACAGGCTCGCGCCCTGCACCACCAGCGGCTCAATGTCGCTGCGCTGCATGGCCGTGTTCTCGACGGCCACCCCGTGGCTGGTAAGCACAGGCAGTGGCAACGCTGTCACGCCGCCCGGCACCAGCAGGCTGCCCATCTGCACCCACCATAACGCGGCCATGCCGATCACCAATGCGCTCACCGCCCAGGGATTGCGCAGCAGTTTGTTCATGGCGCGATAGTGCCCGAGGTCTGCGCGGCCACCACCGGCTCCGCTGCGAGCGTGTTGTCCTGCTCAGGGCCGAAACCGTCGCGGCTGTGCATCCAGATGCGATATTCAAAACTCATGCGCGCGAGGCCACGGCCTTCGCCTTCGCCATCGGCAGCGACCAGCTCGCCGGTCCATGGCCCGTCGCCCAGCTGACGTAACAGCGCCAGGCCTTCGCCATAGGGGTTAGCGCGCGTGCCGTCGCGCGCTTGTACGGTCACGATCAACGGCACCGCCAGCAGTCCGGGCCGCGCGTCCAGGGTCTGCTCTTCGTTGACGGTGTAAGTGAGCGTTATGCCGCGCGTGGCGCTCGCCGCCTGCAGATCGTGCAACCACTTGGCCAAGGTGCCGTAGTCCGGCACGAGTTTATGTTCGGCATGTTCAATCTTGTCGTCGAGATGCTGATACTGCAGCCGCACGACCGTCTCACGCAGATCCTCCAGCGCCAGACGCAGACTGACCTCGCGTTGGATGGCGGCATTAAATTCATTGGCCGACTGCAATTGCACCACCAGCGACCAGCCCAGCAGCCCGATGGCACCGACCAGTAATAGACCTAGCAGACCCTTGCTATAGAGGTCGCGGGCAAACCAGTCGGCCGTTTCACTGACACCTTGCGCCAGGCGAATACGCCAGCTGGCGGTCGGCGCGGCACGCCCGTCGCGGCGGCGTTGGGTACTGGTCGTCATGGCAGCTTGCCACGCAAGGCAAAACGAATCGGGCCATTGGCGGCGGCGCCGCTGCGCAGCTGCTGCAACCAGGTCTGACGCCAGCCCGGATTGACACTTGCATGCCACGGCGCGCCGGCCAAGGTCGCACTCAGATGCTCAAGCGTCGGCAGCGTGACTTCCAGGCGACTATCGGCCAGCCCCTCAAGCTGGAAATCCCAGCCACCATCAACGCGTCGCACGCCGGCCTGGGTCAAGGTCAGACTGGCGGGCAGATCGAAACCCAGCTGATGCATGAAGCCGGCCGGCACCGCCAGCAAGGTCGGGCTCAGTTCCCGCACCCGTTGCGCTTGGGCGGTCAATTGTTCGAGGTCGGCCGTGAGTGTCGCCGTTTCGCTTTCGAGCGCCGGCAGCGCCGCCAGGGCCGCGCTGCCGCGGCCCGCTACACGCGCGTTGAATTTGGCAACCCAGCCCACGCTGATCAAGGCCACTGTCCACAACACCAGGCTCGCCAGCATCGCGGCGCGGGTGAGTGAGCGTTGCGACAAAGCGCGCTGTCGAAAGCGTGGTACTAGATTGCCGAGCAGGGCTAGGTTCTGGCTAGCGACCGCTCGTGCCCAGGTGAATTCGGTATCGGTCACCGCCACTTCGCGTAAGGCCAGTTCGAGTTGCGGGCCGATGCGTGCGGCCAGTTCGGTGTCAGCGGCGAATACGCAGGCGGCGTCGATCGACTTGCCGATTTTCTGTTTGGCGAACAGCGCGGTGCGATTGATTTCAAGCGCGATGCGTGCGTCGACTGCGCCGTGCTCGCCCAGCGCAACGGTGCGCGCGAACACCACACTGGCGTCGGCCCGCACCACACTCAGTACCGCACGGTCGCGCAACACGGCCGTCGCGATCACCACTTCCTGGGGTGTCGTACAGGCTGGCAATGCGACCCGCGCCACCAGTTCCGCCAGCGGTACGATGCTGCGTACCTGTAGGAAATGTTCCTCGCAGATGCGAATCATGGCATCGACAAAACGCTTCGGCGCGAGGTGCAGCAGCACGGTGCGACCCGTTTGCGCACGCTCATCGGCAACCGCGCGGTAGGTCCAGGACGCGGCTTCGGTGAAGGTTTTTTCGGTGTCGACGCGGCGCGCCACCATGCGCTCGAGATCGGCCGCCGAGGTTGGCGGCGCTTCAAAGGACAGATGTCCACAATCGTCGTTGGCGAATACCACGGCCAGCGGGCCGGACGGCAGCGCCAAGGCCGCGTGGGCAGTCGCCACGGCCTCAGCGAAGCCGGCGAGATCTGTCACCGCTTCGGCGGCGTGATAAACCCCCAACACCTTGTCGCGCTGTAGACGCACCAGGCGAAACTCGCCAAACACCCAACTGATGACACCGACCAGTTTGCTCATGGCGCGCTCCACGACCACACCGGTGTCGCGCCGCCAGACGAGACATAACTGAGTTCGCGCGCACTGGTGACGAGCACCGCGCGTTCCAGGGCGCCGCTCGGAAACGGTGGTTTCTGCAGCGAGACCTTCGTGCCCTTGAGCAGATGGCGCGTGACACCGGTACCCCCGCCGGCGCCGACTGCGGCTAAAGACACGCTCGCGCCGCTGTCGATGCGATAGGCCACCGCCGTGGTGAATTGATTGGTGAGCAGCACCGGCAGGAAGCTGCCACCGAGATGGATGCGCTGCACGCGCACGCGCGGCCCTTCGACCACGCTCGCACCGGCGCTCTGGTCCCAGATCGCGTTGAAGGCTGCGGCGGTGGTCGGCGCAGCGGGTGCGTTGCGGGTCAGATCGGAAACGATCATGATGCGCGGCGAGACCGGCGCGGTGGTCAGGCCATTGGCTTGGGTGTAACCCGCAAACACGCTCGCAGTGGCTGTGAAAAAACGCGGGTCAGCATAATAACCCCGTTGAAAACCACGCTCGTTCAGATTGACCTTGTTGGTGCTCATGCTGATGACGCTGGCCAGTGCCGCGACCCAACCAGCGGCATTCGGAATACTTTTTTGACTGCTCGTATAGCTGTCCAGTGCGTCCGCCAAGGCGGTGAGATTGTGCCCTTCGGCCTCGCTCACCGCTTCGTCGACGCCCTTCACCACGTTCGGCACCAGCACCGCCGCCAAGGTCGAGATGATGGCCAGCACGCCGATCATCTCGATCAGCGTAAAGCCCGTCATCGCTCGCAGCATGCGTATTCTCATCGGCTCAGGCCACCCATCATGCTCATCAGCGGCAGAAAGATCGCCAGCGCCACCGTGCCGACCATGCCGATCAAGGTCAGCATGACGAACGGTTCGACGATGCCGAACAATTTTTTGATACGACGCGGAATCTCTTCATCGAGATGCTGCGAGACATGGTTGAGCGCGTGTTCCATGCGTCCGGTTTCCTCACCGACAGAGATCATGCGTACCAACATGCCCGGGATATCGGCATGATCGCGAAATGCCGTACTCAATACCCCGCCCTGCAGCACCACGCCGAGTGCCGCGCTCACCAGTTCGCCGTAGACGCGGTTGCCCAGCGAGTGCTGACAGAGTTCCAGCGACGTCGTGATCGGCACCCCAGACTTCAACAGTAGCCCGAGTTGATGGGTGAGGCGTGACAGACACAGCATCTGGTTGAGCTTGCCGAATACCGGCATGCGTAGCTTGAAACGATCGAGGGCCAAAGCCAGCCAGTGCAAACGCCGTGCGGCCGCCCGCATGCTCACCAGCGCCAGCATGATGGCGGCGGCCGCGACTAGACCGTAGTGCTGCACGGCGCCGCCGATACCGATCACGATTTTCGTCACCAAGGGCAGTTCTAGCCTGAGTTCGGTCAAGATGGCGGCGAAGCGTGGCACCACGAAGCCAAACAGCAGCATCATGAAAGCGACCAGCACGCACAACACGACGATGGGATAGGTGCTGGCCTGTTTGACATCCGCCAGCAGACGTTGCAGCCATTCGAGATAACGCGCGATCTCGCGCAGCGACTCCGACAGGTTGCCGCCGTACTCGCCGGCGGCAATAGTGTTGCGCATCTGTTCGTCGAAAATTTTTGGATGACGGGCGAGCGCCTCGCCGAAGCTGGTGCCGGTTTCTATATTGAGCCGCACGTCGGTCAGCACACGCTGCAGACCGATATCCTCGCTCTCTTTTTCGAGCGTGCGCATGGCCGCCACGATACTTAAACCAGCATCGAGCAGGGTCGCCAGATTGGCGAACAGCTCGGCGAGTTCGGCACGCTTGACACGACGCGGTTCTTTGAGTTCTTCGGGCTTGCAAGTCTTGGCCTCGACCAGCCAATAACCGATGGTCTGGAGCTTTTCGGCGAGCGACTGCTCATCCATAGCCGCCAGCGTGCCGGCGACGCCGTGGCCGTCTCGATCAATGGCGCGATAGGCGTAATTGAGCATGGCGCGTGGCTCGACGGTCAGCGCACCACGCGCACCAGCTCATCGAGGGTGGTCAGGCCGGCCTTGGCCTTGTCGAGACCGTCCTCGATCATGGTCTGCATGCCGGACGTGGCGGCCAGCCGGCGCAGCTCGGCAAGTTCGGCGCCTTTGAGGATGGGCGCGTGAAAGCGTTCGTCGATGATCAGCACTTCGTAGATCGCAAGCCGCCCACGGTAACCGCTATTGCGGCACACCGTGCAGCCGGCACCGGTCCACAGCGGGCCGGGTGTCAAGTTGCCGAGCACGTTACGCAGGCGCTCGAACTCGGCGTCTGGATCGGCGACCGCCTGTTTGCAGCCGCTGCAAATACGCCGCACCAGACGCTGGCCGACCACCGCCGCGAGGGCCGAGGTCAGAAGATAGGGTTCGATACCCATGTCGACCAAACGCGGGATCGCACCGATGGCGTCATTGGTATGCAAGGTTGAAAGCAGCAGATGACCGGTCAAGGCGGCGCGCACAGCGAGCTGCGCGGTCTCAAGGTCACGGATTTCGCCGAGCAGTATGACATCGGGATCCTGACGTAATAGCGCACGCAGACCGGCCGCGAACGTCAGACCGAGGTCGGGCTTGACCTGGGTCTGACGAATCAAGGGCAGGCCATATTCGATCGGGTCTTCAAGCGTAAAGACACTGAGCTGCATGGCATCGACCTGGCCGAGCAAAGTGTAGAGCGTGGTGGTCTTGCCGCTGCCGGTCGGACCGGTCACCAACACCATGCCGTGGGGCCGCGCGACCGCTTCGAGCAAGCGCGCCGCGCTCGCCGGCGCTAGACCCAGCCCGTCGAAATGAACATGAATATTGGTCTTCTCAAGGATGCGCATGACGATGCTTTCGCCATACTGGGTCGGCAGAGTCGAGACGCGCAGATCGACTTCGCGACGGCCAAATTTGAAATTGATGCGGCCGTCCTGCGGCACGCGCTTTTCGGACACGTTCAGCCCGGCGATGACCTTGACGCGCGCCGCCAGTGCCGGCCCCAGCGCAACCGGGATCAGCACTTCCTGACGCAGGATGCCATCGACACGGATGCGCACGCGGATGATGCGTTCTTCCTGTTCGAGATGAATATCCGTGGCGCGTGCCTTGACCCCGAGGGCGAGGATTTCCTCGACCAGGCGAATCATGCCGCTGGCCTGGGCGTCGTCCTCTTCGCTGTCGCCGAGGATGCCCTCACGCATGATGGCGTCGATGGTTTCCTCGATCGATCGGCGCTGCGCGTAATGGCGCTCGATGGCGTCGACCAGATCCGCTTCCGGCGCCGTGGCGACAGCGAGTCGCAGGCCGGTGGCGCGCTCAAGCGCATCGATGGCCACCACGTTCAGCGCATTGCTTAAGACCACGGTCAGGATGTCGCCTTCGCGGCGCACCGGCAGGGCGCGGTAGCGTTTGGCGAGTTCATGCGGCACCAGTGCCAGCACGGCGTCATCGACGACCGTGGTGGCGACATCGATGACTTCGGAATTGGCTTCGTCGGCGAGCGAGCTGGTCAAGGTCTCGGCGGTGACAAAGCCGAGCGTGATCAGACTTTCGCCGAGCATCTTGCCCTGACGGCGCCCTTCGCGTAGCGCAAGATCGAGCTGCGCACGGCTGATGACACCGGCGGCCAGCAAGCGCTCGCCTAGCGGTCGCTTGCTGCCCGCAGCCGGCACCGCAGCGCTGGCTGCGGCGTGGACTGGACCGTTCATCGAGCGGCGTCGGCGAACTTAATTGGACGCGACGTGCACGAACAGTACGACATTGGTCGCGGCTGCGGCTGGCGCGGCGCCGGTACTGGTCTTGACGCGACCGCCGCTGAACCAGGCCTTGCTGCCAGTCGTCGTGCCACCATCCTTATCGAGCGCATCGCTTACGCGTAAGGCCTGATCGGCGGTCAGACCATCGACCTGGATAAAACACGACACACCGGTAGTATCGGCCGTCCCGTCGCCGTCGAAGTCGAACTGTTGCGCGGCAGCGGTGCCGGTGGTGACCAATAAGTTGCTGCCCGGCTTGAACTCGTTGACCAGCTCCTGGCCCATATACGGCCCTTTCCAGCCCGGTACGGCCGTGCCTTGGCGCAGCAGCTGATGCTGATTGGCATTAGCCGACAAGGCGTTATGGACGGGGAACTGGCCCGTGTCTTTGTAATAAGACGTCACCGCGCTGCGCAGGGTCGAGACATCCTCGACGAAGGCGCTGATGCGCGATTCGCGTATCGCGTCAAAGATGCGCGGTGTCGCCACCGCAGCAAGGATGCCGATGATGGCGAGCACGCCGATCATTTCCACCAAGGTAAAGCCACTCATTTTGGACTTCATCGCTAGAATCTCCGCTTAAAAATTGGCGACGTGGGGGTGCGGTGCGTTGTCTGGCAAAGCCGCAAAGAACCCACTGCTCAGGAAGCGACTCGCCGCCCGTGAGGCAAGTAGCGGCAGACGTGGGCAGTGGCTTTAAGGCCGCTGGTCGCAGCCCCGCGCAGCGCGGATGCGGCAGCACGGACGAAGGGAGAATCGAGGGGGCGGCGTCGCCCGGCCGCGAACGGCGGGCGACACTAGCGGGCTTCAGCTCGCTTTCTGGGTGGCGTTGAACAACTTCAGATAGTCCGGTGACAACTTGTCAACGCCCTTGCTCGCGGCGTGCTCGGCGATCTTGGCGCCGACCGCTGCCGTCAGCTCACCGCGGAACACATCGTTGTTGTCGCGCAGCCAATCTTCCGAGGTCTGGCGATTGACGTTCAGCTTGTTGATCTTCGGGATCGCGAAGCGCGCGATGAGTTCGTAGGAACGCTTGGTCTCGGCCCAATCGGCCCAGTGGTGATCGAGATGCAGGAAGGCGCCAAACCCACCTGACTGCGCGGTGAGGCGTTCAACCTGAGCGATGTAATCATCGACCGTGCCGATGACGGCGAAGCCGCTGTCGATCATGTAATCGACCGGGTCGACACCGGGCGGCGTGCCCAGCGGCAGCGCTGCGACCTTGGACATATAGTCGACCCAGCGCGCCAGACCATAACGACAATTAGCGCGCGCCTTGTCGCGCGTCTCGGCAACATGCACCGGGCCGACCAGGCGCCAGTTGGCGCGGTTCATAGTGTGGCCATGCTCAGTGGCGGTTTCCACCGCGATATCCCAATTCGCCGCCAGC
>JANMJF010000204.1:0-3049 GCA_031371245.1 Pseudomonadota bacterium
AGTCGCAGCACCGATCGGCGGCTGGTTGAGCGATGCGGTGGGGCGGCGCTTTGGCCAGCGCTGGAGTCGCAGCGGCATCGGTTGCTTGAGCATGTTGCTGACCAGCCTGTTGGTCTTCAGCGGCGCAGCGACCGACAACGCGGTGTTGGCGGTGGTATTTCTTTCGGCCAGCACCGGCACGCTGTTGCTGAGCGTGGCGGCGTTCTGGGCGACGACTATCGATCTTGCTTATCGCTATGCGGGCACGGCTTCAGCGGTGATGAATATGGGCGGTAATCTGGGTGGAGCGGTGTCGCCGACGCTCACGCCCTACCTCGGACAAACTTACGGCTGGCAGGCGGCGCTCTACGTGATGGCTGCACTGGGCCTGGTGGGCGCAGCGCTCTGGTTGTGCGTCGATCCGACGCGCGCCATCACCTTCGCTGATGGGTAGGCAAAACCGGCCGTCGATGCGCGCTAGCGGGCGACAGTTCAGTCGCGCAAACCCATCGGCAGACTGGTGTAACCGATGACGTGACTTTGCATCAACCGAGTCGGCGTTCCGAGCAATCGCAGACGATGCAAATGTGGCAATAGGGCATCGAGGCTGGCGACCAGCTCCGCTCGCGCCAGGTTGGTGCCCAGGCAGAAGTGCGCGCCAAAGCCGAAGGTCAGATGGGGATTGTCGCTGCGCGTGATATCGAAGCGATAGGGATCAGTGAATACCGCCTCGTCGCGGTTGGCGGACGGATAGAACAAGCCGACGGTGTCGCCGGCCGCAATGGGCGTGCCTGCGAGGTTGAAGTCCGCGCTCGCCGTACGCAGAAAGCTGCCGACCGGAGAGGTCCAGCGCAGGATCTCTTCGACCGCGCTGGGCATGAGACCCGGTTCCTGACACAGACGCTCGGCTTGTTCGGGATGTTCGAGCAGCGCGGCCACGCCCCCGGCAAACGCATTGCGCGTGGTGTCGTTGCCGGCGCCGATCAATAGCAACAGATAGCCGTTCAATTGCTGATTGGTCAGCAGCTTGCCCTGCACCGGCGTATGCACCATGCGGTCGATCAGGCCGCCGCGCTCGCGGCCGTTGCAGCGGCTCTCTTCGATCAGATCTTCTAGATAGGTGCGGAACTCGACCATGTTGCGGTAGTAAGCGCGTCCACGACTTTCGCCCGGCAGTCGATTGGACGCGTGGATTTCGCCGACCACGGCCTCGGACCAGATGAGGATCTGTTTCCAGTCATCCGGCGCGAGCCCCATGATTTCGCCGACTGCAGCGAGCGGCAGCTTGGCCGCCAAGCCGTGGACAAAATCGCAGCTCTCGCCGCGCGCACTCGCCTGCTCAAGTGCAGTGATGAACTCTGCGGTGAAGGTCTCGGCGAGCGCGCGAAAATGCGCGCCCATCGCGCGCATCGCACCCTGGGTATAGGCCCAGCTGCTTTGCCGGCGCATGTGTCGATGACGTGGGTTGTCCATGAAAATCATATCCGGCGGTTCGAGCGGGTCCCAACCGCGCTCGGTGGCAAAGCTGTCGAGACCACCGCGCATCGGTTCCACTTCGTTCTTCAAGCACAGACGCAGGCGTGGGCCGCTGTTGATGAAAATATCGGGATGGTTAGAAACGGTGAGAATGTCGGCGTGACGGGTGATGGCCCAGAACGGTTCGATGTCGTCGCGCTCATACCAGAACACGGGCGCCTCCTGGCGCAAGAAATCCCAGGCTGCCCAGGGATGACCGTCGTGGGCATAGTCGACCGCACGATGGATATTGAGTGTAGCGAGGTCGATGGTCATGGGTTATTGAGAGAGCACTTCCTGGGTCGTGATGAGTAAAATTCGTTGTCAGTTTACCTGTTCTTGCAGGCGTCGAGCTTGCCGTGTGTTTGTCGGTCACGCCTATGCTGGTGCTGCACGACAAGTCGCCTTCACTCGCCTTCATCTGCATAAGGTTCGCCAAGAAAATCGCACGCTTCCAGTATGCACTTCGGTCTGGTGGATGTAGCCGCCGGTACCGTCACGCCATCGGCGCTTCAGCGGCGTCGCGCAACGCGCAGCGGGCCAGGCTGCGGCCTCAGTCGCCGGGCGAGTGCGCGCGCGCGGCCAATGCCGCACGCACTGCGCTCACTTCAGCGTGGCCTAGCGGGTAGTGCCAGATCAGCGCGATCGAGATCAGGAAGAACACATTCGGCACCAGGCAGAAGGAAATCTTCAGCGCGCGCCCACTGGCGACATCGTGCTGCGCGGCCGGATCGAAACCGAGGAACTGCGCCAGCGCCAGCGCAATCACCGCCGCCACGGCGACCGCAAGTTTTTCCGTCATCGCCCACACCGCCATGAACAGCGCGCCGCGTTGCTCACCGCTGGCGAGATGGTCCTCGTCGATGACGTCGGCCGCCATCGACGGTCCGAGGATGCTGATGGTGGGCGCGAACAGACCGGTGACGAAATTAATCACCGCGTAGTCGAGGTAATCGCCCGCACCGAGCAGCAGCACCAAGCTGAACAATGCGATCGAGATCAGCGAGCACACCGCCAGCATGCGGTGTTTGCTGTAGCGCGGCGCGAGCCGCACGATGATGGGAGTGCCGATCAACTGGCCGAGAAAGTAGGCAAGGATGATCAGCGGCCATTGCGTGTCGCCGGCCTGCAGGTACTGAGTAACAAAAAATATGAACAGCACATTGATCGAATTCCAGCCAATCGCCGCGCTGATATTTGAAAGCAGCAAACGCCGGAAGGCGCGACTCGCGCCCATTAGTTTCAAGCCAGGCAGCAGCGCCAGTGTGCCTCGTCGCGTAAAGACCGGCTGCGGCACGGCGTGTAGCAGCCACGGCACGCTGATCAGCAACAGCGCCACGGTCAGCCACGCCAGAACTGTCAGCATCGGTTGCAAAGAGCCGGGCGCGGTGGGTGCGGCGGACGCGACGCCCGCCGCCGCCAGGCCGCTCAGCAGGAGTGGTGCAAGGATCGCGAGTAGCGCGCCGACGATGCCGCCCCAGGTACGCGCGCCCGTCAGACGTGAACGTTGGTGATAGTCATCGGATAATTCCGCGACCCACGCCGCGAGCGGAAT
>JANMJF010000255.1:0-2390 GCA_031371245.1 Pseudomonadota bacterium
AGTTTTTGTTGATGGCGGGGTCGCACAGCTGATGGCGCCATTCGCGCGAGTCGGTGCCGGCGGTGTGCAGACACACCAACGGAATGCCCTGGCCCGCTTCTTCGAAGAAGATGCGGTATTCGGTGCCTTCATAGGGCACCCAGATGTAGCGCCCGGTAATCGGTTCTATCTTTGCCATTTTCGTTCTCCCCTCAGACTTCGCGCATGCGGTCGAGCGCCCACATGAGGGCGCGCATGTTCTGCCACAGGACCATCTGGTCGCCTTCGAGCGTCACGCGTCCGTGCAGCGGATGGGCCATCGCCCATAAATCGTTGTACATCGGCGGCGGTGTCGGCTGACAGAATTTTGCCCACGACTCGGCCGGGCCACGAATCGCGAGCTGGTAGCGCGTTTCCGGCCCTTGCTGGTCGGTGACCTCCGCCAGTTTGCCCTTTTGAAACGAGACGACGTATTCCTTGTCGCCAAAACCAAACAACAAATCGGCGGTGAAGTGTTTGCCGATCCAGCTCATTGGACCGTTTTTATTGACCGCATCCTGCCATTTTTTAACCCAGGCAGTATCGAACATAGTGTGCCTCCCTCGTGCTCTAGATGAGCCCCAATGCCGTGGCCGTCAATTAGCCCGCCGCAGCAGATAGGGACCCGGTGATTGGCGCCGATCCGGCTGACTCAGCCGACCCGACGCCGCAGCGTGAGGGCGCAGCTTAATGAGTGTGCGCCAGGGGTGTAAATGAGCGGATGGGGCTGGCGTCGATAAAATTTCGTTGCTCAAGGTGGGGAGAGTTTACAGTCGGCCACAAATAAGAGAGGCTGCGCGCTCCTCACCAAGGCAGCCGCATATGTCCTTCCTGTCCGACGCCTCATTGCAAAAGAAATTCGTAGACGCGCTTAACGCCAATGCCGCATTCGCCACCCAGGCCCAGGCCTTCGACGGTGCCGTCCAGCTCGAAGTCGATGGCGATTGTCTGTGGTTGAAGATCTACAAGGGTCGGGTTATCGACCATCAGGCCAGCCCCTCGATCTTCGGTTTCACCTTCAAACTGCGCGGGCCAGAACGCGCCTGGCGCCTGCTGTTGTCCGGCGAACGTCTGTGGGCCGATCTGACCTATCCCGGCAAGCGTGATTTCAGCGACGATCCTACGCTCGCGCGTGTTGGCGAGATGAGTGTCGAGATCGCGACCGAAGGCAACCTCATCGAGGCCGGCCGCTTGACCGAGGCCATGTTTGAACTGGCTTATACCTTGCGCGCCGTGGCCGGCTGAAGCCGCCCGCTGCCCATTCAAGAATATTGCAGGTCGCGCCCGCAATGCGGCGCGACGGGAGGAGAGATCATGAGCACACCTGAAGACATCCGTGGCCACTATGTAAAGGTCAACGGCACCCGCACCTTCTACGACGAAATCGGCGCTGGCCAGCCACTGATCTGCGTGCATACCGCCGGCGCGAGTTCGCTGGAATACCAGTACATTCTGCCGCTTTATGCCGAACAAGGTTTCCATGCCTATGCGCTAGATCTGCCGGGGCACTCACGCTCTTATCCGGTCAAATGGCAGGCACACCGCACTATCCACGAGCATGCCGAGTTTGTGCATGCCTTCATCAAGACCCTGGGTCTCACGCAGCCGGTGATCACCGGCTGTTCAATCGGTGGTGATATCACTCTCGACTACGCGGCCCACCACTGGGCGCAGATGGCGGCCGGCATCGCCATGGAAGGTCTCGGCCGTTCGCCGACCTTTCCCAGTCCGACCAATATGACCCATCCGTCGTGGACGCCGGGCTGGCAGGACATGATGGAACGGGCCGCGCTGGAATCCCTAGGCCGTGGTGTGTCGGCCGAGAAGCGCGAAGAGCTGCGCTGGCAGCATCGCAATTCTCAGGTCAGCGCGGTCGGCGACCTGGTAGCGTGGGCCGGTCATGACGTATTGAGCATGCTCGGTGCGGTGCAGTGCCCGTTGCTGGTGGTGCGTGGCGACGACGATTTCTGGGTGCCCCGTGCGCTGGCCGAGGAGACCGCCCGTGCGCTGCCTAAGGGCGAGGTCACCCACCTGCCGTCGGTCGGTCACTACCCGATGTTCGAAGAGCCGCAATTGGTAGCGACCATCGCTGGTGATTTCTGCCGCAAGCACGGTATTCTCGCCGCCAGGAAATAAATCCCGCATTGAGCTGGATTTCGCATTAGGGGGATGTCCGGCAACCGAGTGACTAAGCGCGTCAGCGTGACGTCCGGTTCGTCGGACCAGAGGGGGGCAAAGGGCGGCGCAAGCCGCCCTTTTTTTGGTGTGGACTCAGCCCTTGGCGAGGGTATTCAACTGCACGCCCCAGTTCTCATAGGAGCGCAGGGTCTTGAAGGTGATCTTCGGCACGATATGGGCATAGCCCAGTTTCC
>JANMJF010000288.1:0-2943 GCA_031371245.1 Pseudomonadota bacterium
CGATAGGCGAGCACGTCGCTGTCGACGCGATCGGCGGTGCGCCGCAGAGCCAGTTCACGCAGCGCGAGCAGGTTGCCCTTGCGGAAGAAATTCTGCATGGCCCGCTCGGCCTGCTCGGGAATATAGACCTTGCCTTCGCGCAGGCGCGCCAGCAGTTCTTCATGGGGAAGGTCGACCAGCACCACTTCGTTAGCCCCATCGAACACACCGTCAGGCACGGTTTCCCATACGCGCGCGCCGGTGATGCCGCCGACCACATTGTTCAAGCTCTCGATATGCTGAACGTTGACGGTGGAATAGACGTCGATACCGGCGGCCAGAATCTCCTCGACGTCCTGCCAGCGTTTCGGGTGCTTTGCACCTGGCGCGTTTGAATGGGCCAACTCATCGACCAAGAGCAGCGCCGGGCGCCGGGCCAGCGCCGCGTCGAGATCAAAATCTTCGCGCCACTTGGCGCGATATTCCACGCGACGAGGCGGCAGGATCTCCAGCCCGTCGAGCAGGGCCGCAGTTTCGCTGCGACCGTGGGTTTCGACCACCCCCACGACCACATCCACACCCTGCGACTTCATCATCTGCGCGGCTTTCAACATCGCGAAGGTCTTGCCGACACCGGGGCTCGCGCCGAAGAAGAGCTTCAAACGACCGCGCACCGCGCGCGCTTCGTCAGCACTGATGGCCGCGAGCAAAGCGTCGGGATCGGGACGGGTCGGCGGGACGGCCAAAGCGTCAGCGGATGGCGCGCGGGCGCGCCAAGCATGTCAATAAAGCAGCGCGCATGGGTCTTCCGTCGAACAAATGAAATATCGCGGCTAGTGTGCGGTTGCCGCCAGTGTACTCATCTGCGTCGCAATGCTTCGAGCGCGAGGTTGAGTTCAAGCACATTGACCCGCGCTTCACCGAACAAACCCCACTGGCGTTTGCTGGTGTGCTGGACGATCAGCCGGTCGACTAGGGTGAGTTCCAGGCCGCGCAGGCGCGCGACGCGTGGCGCCTGATAGTGGGCGGCGGCCGGACTGATATCGGGGTCGAGTCCGCTCGCAGACGCCGTCACCAAATCCAGCGGCGGCGGGCGGTCCTGCGTGGTATCGGCGCTCTTCAGCATAGCTACGCGCGCTTTCACCCCATTAACAAGAGCGGGATTCAACGGACCCAGGTTGGAGCCACCGGAGGCCATGCCATTGTTCGGCCAGCCACCCGTGGCGGATGGCCGTGCCCAGAAGAATTTCGGATCGCTGAAGAACTGACCTATGAGACCCGAGCCGACCACCGTGCCGTCGCGCACGATCAAACTGCCATGAGCTTGGCGCGGGAATAACAGCTGCGCGATGCCGCTTACGGCCAGCGGATACGCGATGCCGGTCAGTATCGACAACAGGCAGAACAGGCTTAGGGCCGGACGTAACAATGCGAACATGGCGTGCACTCCTTCAGGCCAGACCGCTGGCCGCGATCACAACGTCGATGATCTTGATACCGATGAAGGGCGCGACCAGACCGCCCAAGCCATAGATGGCAAGGTTGCGCCTGAGCAGCACCGCCGCCCCGCGCGGCTGGTATTTCACGCCTTTCAAAGCGAGAGGAATGAGAAACACGATGACGAGGGCGTTGAAGATCACGGCCGAGAGAATCGCCGAGGCGGGGCTCGCCAAGCCCATCACGTTCAAGGCAGCGAGCTTTGGATAGGTGGTGACGAAGGCCGCTGGGATGATCGCGAAATACTTCGCCACGTCGTTCGCGACGCTGAAGGTGGTCAAGGCACCGCGCGTCATCAACATCTGTTTGCCAGTCTCCACCACTTCGATGAGTTTGGTCGGATTGGAATCGAGATCAACCATATTGCCCGCCTCCTTCGCCGCCTGGGTGCCGGTATTCATGGCGACCGCAACGTCGGCCTGCGCCAGGGCCGGCGCATCGTTGGTACCGTCACCGGTCATGGCCACCAAGCGTCCCTCGGCCTGATGCTGACGGATGAGCGCGAGCTTGGCTTCGGGTGTGGCCTCAGCCAGGAAATCGTCGACACCGGCTTCGGCGGCGATGGCTGCCGCCGTCAGGCGATTGTCGCCGGTGATCATGATGGTACGGATGCCCATGCGCCGCAGCTCCGCGAAGCGCGCTTTGATGCCGCCCTTGACGATGTCTTTCAGTTCAATCACACCGAGTACCTGCTTGTCCTCCGCCACCACCAACGGCGTGCTGCCGCGACGCGCGACGCTCTCCACCACCGCCATCACCGACTCAGGAAATTGACCACCGAGTTCATCGACCAGTTTGCGGATCGCGTCTATCGAACCCTTGCGGATACTCCTGTCGTTGACCTCCACGCCGCTCATGCGGGTATGGGCTGAGAAATGGATGAACTGCGCACCTAACGATTTGAGATCGCGTTCGCGCAGACCATATTTTTGTTTGGCCAACACCACGACGCTGCGCCCCTCGGGAGTCTCGTCGGCCAGCGAAGCGAGCTGGGCGGCGTCCGCCAGGCGTTGCTCGCTGATACCATCAGCCGGCAGGAAGGCCGCGGCCTGACGGTTGCCAAGCGTGATGGTGCCGGTCTTATCCAGCAGCAACACATCAACGTCACCGGCTGCTTCGTCCGCGCGGCCCGAGGTTGCGATGACATTGGCCTGCATCATGCGGCTCATGCCCGCCACGCCGATAGCCGACAACAGGCCAGCAATGGTGGTCGGGATCAGGCAGACCAGCAGCGCGACCAGCACGGTGATGCTGACCGGCTGGCCACCACCCGCGACCTCAACGCCGAATTGCGAGAAGGGCAGCAAGGTCACGGTCACGCCTAAGAAAACTATCGTGAGCGCAACGAGCAGGATGGTCAGCGCGATCTCGTTCGGTGTCTTTTGACGCTTGGCGCTTTCCACCATCGCGATCATGCGATCGACAAAGGTTTCGCCAGGGTTGGCGGTCACGCGCATCATGAGCCAG
>JANMJF010000316.1:0-2977 GCA_031371245.1 Pseudomonadota bacterium
GACGGCATGGGTGGCCATGCCGCCGGCAAAGTCGCCAGCAATATGGCGGTGCAAACCATCAACCGCCACCTGTCCAAGAATTTCCCCAACGAAAATATTTCCAGCGACCTCTACGAGGCTGTATTGCAGGCTAATGGCTCGATCACCGCGACGGTGTCGGAGACCGCCGCGCTGAAGGGCATGGGCTGTACCTTGGTCGCCTGTGTGCTGGAACGCGGTCAGCTGCGCTGGGTCAGTGTCGGCGACAGCCATCTCTATCTGCTGCGTAGCGGCACCCTGACCAAGAAAAATGCCGACCACAGCTATGGCGGTTTCCTCGATCGCATGGCCGAGGCTGGCACCCCGGTCGAAGCCGAGGCCGGTTTTTCCCGCAATATGCTCATGAGCGCGCTGACTGGCGACGACATCGCCGAGATCGACTGCCCCGAGTCTTCCCTGCCGTTGAAACGCGGTGATCGTTTGATCCTCTCAAGCGACGGCCTCGATACCCTCGACAATCCTCAGATCATCGACATCTGCAAGGCCAATGCCGGGCCCAAGGCGTGTGTCGACGCGCTCCTGAAGGCGGTCGACGACGCCGCTGCACCGCGTCAGGACAACACCACGGTGATCGTCATCGACGTCATCGAAAAGGCCGAAGCGCCGCTCGAAATCGCAGCGGCGCCAGCATCACGCCACGAAGAGATTGCTCCAGTCAGTACTACCGTCAGCGCCGTGCGCGCCAGCGTGCCGGTCCACGACGACCAACCGCGCAAGTTTTCAGCCGGCCTCATCGCGGCGCTGATGCTGGTACTGATCGCCGGCGGCGGCGGCTTGTGGTTCTTCATGCAACAGCCGCACACGGCCCCGCCTACCGCGATCGACATCGAGCCCCTGACGCCAGGCACGGCCAGTAACAATACGCCCGATAGCGAGATCATCCCGCTGGCACCAATCGAAAAATTGCCGATCACGCCGGCCCAGCCCGTGCCAAGTGCCACCCCCACACCGAGCGCCGCGAGTGCCAGTGTCAAGCGCGGCCAGTTCCGAGACGCGCTGCGGGGTGGCGGTCAAGGGCCGCTCATGACTTGGATAAGAGCGGGCAGTTTTACCATGGGCAATCCCTTGGCGATGACCGCCGACGAGCGCCCGGAACATGGCGTCACGCTCAAAGCTTTCGCCATCGGCGTGCACGAAATCACAGTCGCTGACTACCGTAAATTTGCACAGGCGACCGGTACCAAAATGCCGAAGCTCGGTCCGATGGCCGAGCAGGACGACCTTCCCATCACCTACGTGTCGTGGAACGATGCGTTGGCTTACGCCAAATGGCTGTCGCAGCAGACCGGCAAGGAATACAGCCTGCCCAGCGAAGCGCAATGGGAGTACGTGGCGCGTGCCGGCACCGACACGCCCTATTGGTGGGGCCGTGGACTCGGCCGCGGCAACGCCCATTGTTTCGCTTGCGATACCGGGCTTGATCCACGGCAGCCGACCGCCGTCGGGCGCTTCAAGCCCAATGGTTTTGGTGTTTACGATACCGCCGGTAATGCCCAGGAATGGGTCTACGATTGCTTCCATCCCAACTACGAAGGCGCGCCCACGGACGGCAGCGTTTTCGAAGGGGGCGACTGCAATGTGCGTGTGTTGCGTGGCGGCGGCTACGGCAGCGGTCCCGATAGGATGACCAGTTCCGCGCGCGACAAACTACGCGTCGAGCGCGGCAACGATCAATCCGGGCTGCGCGTGGTGCGCCGCAACTGAGCCAGGCCGTTGCGCCCTACTCGCGCGCTCGACCAGACAGCGTCCATGGTTTCCCCCACTAGCGACCTGCCACCGGACATTCACGGCCGCTGCCATTGCGGCAATCTGAGTTACCACTTGCACTGGCCAGCAACGACAACCCTGAACCTGCGCATCTACGGCTGCGACTATTGCAGCCGCCACGGTGCGCTGTGGATCTCCCATCCCGCCGCACCCATCATTTTGACCGTCGCCGACTACGGCTGCGTGCTGCCCTATCGTTTCGGCACGCAAAGCGCCGATTTTCTCATCTGCCGACGCTGCGGTATCTTGACCCTGGCACGCTGTGCACATGCCGATGGCGAGCGCGCCGTGATCAACGCCAATACCTTCGAAAATCTTAGCCCAGCGCAGTGCGGGCGCGCCGCCACCGACTTCAACGACGAACATCTTGCTGAGCGTCTGGCACGACGTCTGCGCAACTGGTCGCCGCTGACCACCGTGCTGGCATGAGCGCACGCAGCTTCGCGAGCGACAACGGCGCCGGTGTTCACCCGGCGGTGCTGGCGGCTATCAACGCGGCCAATCACGGTCATGCTTCCGCCTATGGCAATGATCCCTGGACGGCGCGTGCCAGCGACGCGCTGCGAGCTGCTTTTGGCGGCACGGCCGAGATCCTGTTCACCTTTGGCGGGACCGGCGCCAACGTCGTGGCCCTGGCTACGCTCACGCGCCGCCATGACGCCATCCTGTGTGCCGACAGCGCGCATATTCTCAATAGCGAATGCGCAGCGGTCGAACACTTCTGCGGTGGTAAATTGCTGCCGGTGGCGAGCATCGACGGTAAGCTCAGCCCGGCCTTGCTGGCGCCAGTGCTGGGTCCGACGCGTGGTGTGCACCAAGCGCGGCCACGTGTGGTGTCCATCACCCAGCCGACCGAATGGGGCGCGCTCTACAGTGTCGATGAGATGCGTGCGCTGGCCGATTTTGCCCACGCCCATGAATTGTTCCTGCATGTCGACGGCGCGCGCTACGCCAATGCCGCCGCCGCGCTCGGCCTGTCACTGGCGGCGTTGTCGGCTGAGGTCGGTGTGGATGTCTTGAGTTTCGGCGGCACCAAGAACGGCCTGCTTGGTGCCGAAGCGGTGGTGGTGTTCGATCCGACGCTCGCGCTGGAAGCCGCTTATGCGCGCAAGCAGGCGACTCAGCTCGCCTCCAAGATGCGCTTCATCGCGGCGCAGTTTCTGGCTTATCT
>JANMJF010000350.1:0-5115 GCA_031371245.1 Pseudomonadota bacterium
GCGCGCGATCCGCGCCGACGTGGCTTTGATTCACGCGCGCACCGCCGATCGCTGGGGCAATCTCACCTATCCTAAAACCGCGCGCAATTTCAACCCGATCATGGCCATGGCCGCTGCGACCACCTTGGCCGAGGTGCGCCGTTTCGTCGAGACCGTGGCGCCGGAAGAAGTTGTCACTCCCGGCATATTCGTCACGCGCATGGTGGAAATAGGAGAGCGATGATGGTCAAGCCACTTTCCTCGCAAGACATTGCGCGACGTGTCGCAGGCGATATTCCCAACGGCGCCTATGTCAACCTCGGCATCGGTATGCCGATGCTGGTGGCGGACTATCCGGTGCCCGGCCGCGAATTTGTGCTGCACTCCGAGAACGGGCTACTGGGCATGGGGCCGGCGCCTGCAGCGGGTGACGAAGACGCTGACTTGATCAACGCCGGCAAGCAGCCGGTCACCATCCTGCCAGGTGGTTCGTATTTTCATCATGCCGATTCCTTCGCCATGATTCGTGGCGGACACATCGACATCTCCATCCTCGGTGCCTATCAAGTAGCGGCCAATGGTGATCTCGCCAACTGGGCACTGCCCGGGCCCAAGCCGCCGGCGGTGGGCGGCGCGATGGATCTGGTGGCTGGCGCACGGAAGGTGTGGGTGATGCTGTCGACCCACGTCGCCAAGGATGGCGCGCACAAAATAGTCCAACGCTGCGACTTGCCGCTGACCGGGCTCAGCTGCGTGGACCGTGTGTATTCCGATCTCTGCGTCATCGACATCACGCCCCAAGGCCTGCTGGTGACCGATATGGTGGCGGGCTTGAGCGCAGCCGATCTGCAGGCCAAGACCGGCGCGCCGCTGCGCTTCGTCGACAGTTGCCGGGCGCTGCTGGCTGATCAAGCCGCTTGAGGCGCGGCGTGTATCGCGCCTTCGCGCCACTGCCGGCCGGCGTCTATCCGGCCAATGCCACCCGCGCCTATGGTTCCAGCGCCAAACGCGCGCCGCAGGCACCCTTGGTGGCCATTCCCCATACGCTCTCGGAAACCAGCGGCCCGCGCGTCGGTCGCGAAATGCTACGCGGTGCACTGCACGATCTGACTCGACCGGCGGGTGCCAAAGGCGAAGCCCTCGGCCAGCGCATCATCGTGCATGGGCGTGTCACCGATGAACGTGGTCGTCCTGAACGGCGCGCCCTGGTCGAAGTGTGGCAGGCCAATGCCGCCGGTCGCTATCGGCACGACGGCGATCGTCACGATGCACCGCTCGATCCGAATTTCACCGGCGCCGGTGCCGTCGTCACCGATGACGACGGTCGCTATCGGCTCCTCACCATCGAGCCCGGCATCTATCCATGGGGCAATCACTACAACGCGTGGCGGCCCAAACACATTCACTTTTCATTATTCGGTTCCGCCTGGGCGACGCGGCTGGTCACGCAGATGTATTTCCCGGCGGATCCGACTCTGGCACTCGATCCGATTTTCATGGGCATTGCCGATCAGCAGGCTCGTCAGCGTCTGGTGTCGTGTTTCGATATCGAGTGCACTGAAGCCGATTACGCCATGGCCTATCGTTTCGACATCGTGTTGCGTGGCGCGACCGAGACCCCGTGGGACGACGACCGGTGAGTGGCCTGACACCGTCGCAGACGGTGGGGCCCTATTTCCGCATCGGTCTCGATTGGCCGGATGCCTGGCGGTTGGCGGTTGATCACAGCGGCGGGCCGCGTATCACGCTACGTGGCCAGGTGCTGGATGGCGACGGTGTGCCGGTCACCGATGCTTTGATCGAAATCTGGCAGGCCGATAGCGACGGTCGTTATCACGCGGTCGGCGCCGGTGGTTTTCGTGGCGTCGGGCGCTGCGCCGTCGACGGGCACGGTGGATTCCGCTTTGAGACCGTCATGCCTGGCCGAGTCGTGGCACCGGACACGAGTCTGCAGGCGCCCCATGTCAATGTGCTGGTGCTGGCGCGCGGCCTGTTACAGCATCTGTACACGCGCATCTATTTCGCCGCCGATGCTGCGCTTCACGCTACCGATGTGGTGCTTGCCTGCGTCCCTGCGCGCCGCCGCGCGACGCTGATCGCCGCGCCAGCCGGTGACGAGCAGGTGTTCGATATCCATCTGCAGGGCGAACGCGAAACGGTGTTCTTCGAACTTTGAACATGATCGGCACGAACCGTGTGCAAGTCGGTATCGTCGGCGCCGGTCCCGCCGGCCTCATGCTCGGCTGGCTGCTGGCGCGTGCTGGCATCAGTTTCGTGATGGTCGAACGGCAATCGCGCGCTTATGTGGAAAGGCGTATCCGCGCCGGCGTGCTCGAACCCGGTGCGGTCGATCTGTTGACGGCGAATGGACTCGGCGAGCGCTTGTTACGCGAAGGCCTGGTGCACGACGGCATCGAACTGGCTTGTGACGGCGCGCGCCTGCGGATCGACTTGCGTGCGCTGACGGGCAAGGCAGTGACGGTTTACGGCCAGACCGAGATCACGCGTGATCTGAATCTGGCTCACGAGAGTATCGGCAGTCGCATCCTCTTTGAAGCGAGTGCGGTACAGCTCTCCATGGCTAGCGACGCTCGCGCCGAACTGCATTGTGTGCAGGCGGGCGAGGCGCAGGTTTTCAGCTGCGACTTCATCGCCGGCTGCGATGGCTTTCATGGCGTGTCGCGTGCCGCCATCGCCAACATCAGCGAGCTTGAACGGATTTATCCGCTGGCCTGGCTGGGCGTATTGTCCGATACGCCGCCGCTGGGCCCCGAATTGATTTACGCCAGTCATGAGCGCGGCTTTGCCCTGTGCAGCATGCGCTCGCCCAGCCGCAGTCGTTACTACGTGCAGGTCGGGCTTGATGAAGATCTAGCGAACTGGTCCGACCAACGCTTCTGGGACGAATTGCGTCTGCGTTTGCCGAACGATGTCGCGGCGCGTCTGGTGACCGGGCCAGCCATTGAAAAGAGCATCGCGCCGCTGCGCAGTTTCGTCGCTGCGCCGATGCAGTATGGTCGATTGTTTCTGGCCGGTGATGCCGCACATATCGTGCCGCCGACCGGCGCCAAAGGTTTGAATCTCGCGCTCGCTGACGTCGCCGTGTTGGCGCGCGCGCTGATCGCGCAGATTCAAGGCGGTGATGGCGCAGCGCTCACGGCCTATTCCGAGATCTGTCTCAAGCGTATCTGGAAAGCCGAGCGTTTCTCCTGGTGGTTGACATCCATTACCCATCGCCTGAGCGACGATCGATTCAGCCGTGCACTACAGCGCGCTGAATTCGACTACCTTGTGTCGTCGCGCGCAGCGCAAATGGTGCTGGCCGAGAACTATGTCGGCCAGTGGCACCATGACCATGGCCTTTGATTCCATCGCCGACGCCTATCTCTCCTCCAGCGAACTCGCCGCCTGCTTCGATGCCCGCGCCACGCTTGCGCGTATGCTCGAATTCGAAGCGGCGCTGGCCCACGCCCAAGCGCGCCTGGGCATGATTCCAGCGTGCGCCGCCGAGCATATCGCCGCCGCGTGTGCCGTCGAATATTTTGATGTGGAGGCCATCAAGCGCGAGACCGCCGCCAGCAGCAGCGCAGCGATCCCAATGGTCAATGCCTTGACCGCGCGAGTCGCGGCAAGCGATGCCGACGCTGCGCTGTATGTGCATTGGGGATCGAGCACCCAGGACGTCATGGACAGTGCGTTAATGCTGCAAGCACGCGCCGGACTCGATGTGCTGATCTCACGTCTGCAGCACATTGCCGATGCGCTGGCCGCGCTCACCGGTAGCCATCGCGAGAGCTTGATGGTCGCGCGCACGCTGTCGCAGCACGCCTTACCGACCACGTTTGGCTACAAGTGCGCGTTGTGGCTGGATGCCATCGTCACTGCCGCACTTGAACTCGCGCATTTGCGCGCTACTTTGCCTTTGCAGTTCGGTGGTGCGGCCGGCACGCTCGCCGCCTATGGCGAGCGTGGACTCGAACTGCGCGATGCGCTCGCGCACGATTTACAACTCGCAGCCAGGCTGCCCTGGCATACCGATCGCACGGTCATCCGCGCGCTCGCCGCCGCGCTTGCCATGGCGGCTGCCAGCGCCGGTAAACTGGCCAACGATCTGATCCTCATGATGCAGACCGAAGTGGGCGAACTGCGTGAAGCGGCGGGAGCGGGACGCGGTGGCTCAACGGCCTTGCCCCATAAGCGCAATCCGGTCGCTGCGATCGCGGTCACGGCCGGCGCGCATCGCGTGCCGGGACAACTGGCGGCGCTGTTCTCTTGTTTCGATCACAGTCACGAGCGCGCCAGCGGTGCCTGGCATGCCGAGTGGCAGAGCTTGCGCGAACTGTTCGTCACGCTCGGCGCCATGCTTGAACAACTTGATACCGCTTTGAACGGCATTGAAGTCAACACTGAGGCGATGCGCGCCAATCTCGATCGCTCACGCGGCCTGGTCATGGCCGAAGCAGTTGCCATGGCGCTCGCGCCGGCGCTGGGTCGTAGTGCCGCCCAGGCCCTGGTGAAGCGCGCTGTCGGCCATGCCGGTGTCGATGATCGTCCGCTCTACGATGTTTTGAGTGAAGAGCAATCGGTCATGGAATTGCTCGGTCGCGAGGGGCTGCTGCGGGTGATGGATCCGCACGCCTATCTGGGCAGCAGCGCAGCGATGGTCGAAGTGGTATTGGCCCGCTTCGCTGATTGGCGGGCGGCACGCGCGCAGTCATGAGCAATCCTTATGGACTGCCGGAATTCGACGTCGATCCCTATGATCCCGAACTGCTGCGCGCGCCCGCCGCTTATTACCGCGCGCTGCGTGCCCACGGTCCGCTGGTTTACATTCCGCACTACGGCGTGTGTGCGAGCGGCCATATCACGGTGGTCGAAGCGGTGTTTCGCGACTGGCGGCGTTTCAGCTCGGCACGCGGTGTGGGCCTGGCCGATTTCGCCCGCGAGCCGCCGTGGCGAGCGCCCAGCATCATTCTCGAAGTCGATCCACCCGATCACGATCGCACGCGGCGGGTGATGGCGCGCGCGCTGTCGCCGCAGGCGATACGCGCACTGCAACCAAAGTTCGAACAGGTCGCGGCGCGGTTGGTGGACGAGGTGCTTGCGATGGGCGAGATCGAGGGTGTGAGCGCGCTG
>JANMJF010000363.1:0-1948 GCA_031371245.1 Pseudomonadota bacterium
AACACCACACCGGCCGTCTCCAGCACCAACTCCGGCACGAACATCCCGATCTCCAGACCCAATAATGCCCGCGCCCAATCCAGTGCGTCAGCAACCCCAGGCCGCTTATAGAAATCTACCGCCCGCATTCCCAGCATGACACGCGTGACGGCCGTCGCCAGATCGCGGTCCATACCCGGCACACGCTTCATGATGATCTCGCGCTCCTTGTCGGGTGTTGGGTAGTCGATCCACAGATATAGACAGCGACGCTTCAAGGCGTCGTTCAATTCGCGCGTGCGGTTCGAGGTCAGGATGACGCAGGGTCGCTGCACGGCACTGAAGGTGCCGAGTTCGGGTACGGTGATCGTGTAGTCCGACAGGATCTCGAGCAGGAAGGCTTCGAACTCCTCGTCGGCGCGATCGATTTCGTCGATCAGCAAGACCGCCGGGCGCGGTCCTGGGTGGCGGATGTCTTTCAGTAGTGGGCGCTCGAAAAAGAACTCCGGGCCGAAGATCGCGGTGTCGAGGTCAGCACGCCGCGCGGCATCGGTCTCGGCCAGGCGGATATGCAGGATCTGACGCGCGTAGTTCCATTCATAGAGCGCCGAACTCGCGTCCAGCCCTTCGTAACACTGCAGGCGGATGAGGGGAGTATCGAGGGCGCTGGCAAGCACCTTGGCGACCTCGGTCTTGCCGACCCCGGCCTCGCCCTCCAGCAGGATAGGTTTGCCCAGATCGAAGGCCAGCTTGGTGGTCAGGCATAGCGGGCGGTCAGCGACGTAGTCGTGGGCATCGAAAATGGCGGCGACATCCTCGACGCGGTCAAAGGGATGCTGCCAGGGGCAGGGTGCAGTCATGGTGATCCTCGGGCTGTAAACAAGTCTGCCGCACGCACCGGGGAGACACTCACGCGGGTGGTCAGGGCGCCGCTGGCCGCGTTATTCTAGCCAACTCCGTTTCATCCATTGCATCGCACCGGGGAGTCCATGACCACCGCTAAACGCCGCATGCGCGTGACCCGTCTATATACCGGCAGCGATCAGCAGTCCCACTTCGAGGATTTAGAGGTGGAGATGGACGACCACGGGCCGATTGGCCATCTGTCCGCTCGCCATGCCGTCTCCAGCCTGATCTTCCGTCACACCGGCGCCGACTACGATTACGACTGGCACAATGCACCGCAGCGCCAGTACATCGTGATCCTGGAAGGCGGGCTGGATATCGAGACCGGTGATGGCACGCGTCGCGTCTTCGGCGCGGGCGACATTCTGCTGGCCGAGGACACCAGCGGCCAGGGCCACATCAGTCGCGCGGTGGACGGCCAGCCACGCCGCTCGCTGTTCATCACCATCGACTAGTCAGACCCACAGGAAAAATCATCCGTGAGCACTCCGATCAAGGCCATGGTGGCCAACCAAGTCGTCATCGACGTCAATCAATAATTCCAGTCATCGCAACGAAGAATAGAGAGGATCACCCCATGGGAGACGTAGTCAGCTACAGCCGCGAAGGCGATATTGCTTACATCACCGTCGACAGTCCGCCAGTCAACGCCCTGTCGCTGCCGGTCCGTGCCGGCCTGCAGAACTGCGTGCGCAAGTTCGTCGCCGATGGACAAGCCAAAGTTGCTATCCTGATCTGCGCCGGCCGCACCTTCATCGCCGGTGCCGACATCACCGAGTTCGACAAACCGCGCCAGGATCCGTGGCTGCCGGAAGTGATCGAGGAGATGGAAGCGTCGCCGAAGATCGTCATCGCCGCGATCCACGGCACCGCGCTGGGGGGTGGTTTAGAAACAGCCATGGGCTGCCATTATCGGGTGGCCGTGCCGTCCGCCAAGCTCGGCCTGCCGGAGGTGACCTTGGGCCTTTTGCCGGGCGCAACGGGCACCCAACGGCTGCCGCGTCTGATCGGCGCCAAGGCTGCGCTCGATGCCATGATCAGCGGTAAGCCAATGTCAGCCAAG
>JANMJF010000228.1:0-6400 GCA_031371245.1 Pseudomonadota bacterium
CCACCCGTTACCGTGGTTTCGATGTCTACGAACTGCCGCCCAATGGCCAGGGCCTGGCCGTGCTGCAGATGCTCAACATGCTCGAAACCCTGCCGCTGGCGGCCGCCGGTTTCGCATCCCACGACTACTGGCATCACTTCATTGAGACCAAGAAACTCGCCTTTGAAGATCGCGCGCGCTACTACGCCGACCCGCGCTACGCCGAGGTACCTATCGCTGCGCTGGCGGACAAAGCCTACGCCGCGCACCGCGCGGCAAATATCGGCCTGCGTGCCGACCAGGCACCACGGCCCGGCGCGCCGGGCATTGCCCATGGCGATACCACCTATCTGACGGTGGCCGACGAGCGCGGCATGATGGTGTCGCTGATCCAGAGCATCTTCCAGGGCTTCGGCGCCGGCCTGGTGCCGCCCGAACTCGGTTTCGCCCTGCAATGCCGGGGTGCCGGCTTCACGCTTGAAGCAGGTCTGCCCAACAGCTATGCGCCGGGCAAGCGACCCTTCCACACCATTATTCCGGCCTTCGTCATGCGCGATGGCGAGCCCTATATGGCCTTCGGCGTGATGGGCGGTGACGTGCAACCCCAAGGGCAGGTGCAGGTGCTGGTCAATCATTTCGATTTCGGCATGGACATCCAGGCTGCCGGCGCCGCGCCGCGCATGCGCCACGACGGGCTGAACGCTCCAAGCCTCGCGCGCGACTCCGATGGTGGCGTGGTGCTCTACGAGGCGGGTTTTGCGCCGGCCCTGCTCGCGGCACTGGCAACGCGCGGACATGAACTACGCCCGAGCAGCCATCCGGTGCTGCATTTCATGGGCGGCTATCAGTGCATTCAGCGCACAGCGGGCGGCTGGCTGGCCGCCAGTGAACCCCGCTTTGACGGTGTTGCGCGTGGCTATTGAAGGCTATCGAGGCTGACGCTGCGTGCCGTGTAGGCGAATCCCGCCGCGGTCTTTAGAATGCGCGGTCCTCCGTCGCCGGCGCACGCCGCTCACCACACCATGAAAGCAGCACCTAAAATCGGTTTTGTCAGTCTCGGCTGTCCCAAAGCCCTGGTTGATTCCGAACGCATCCTCACGCAATTGCGCATCGAGGGTTATGCCATCTCGCCGACTTACCAAAGCGCGGCGTTGGTAGTCGTCAACACCTGCGGCTTCATCGACAGCGCCAAACAGGAATCCCTCGACGCGATAGGCGAGGCCCTGGCTGAGAACGGCCGGGTCATTGTTACGGGTTGCATGGGCGCCGATGCGGACACTATCCGCGCCCAGCATCCGGCGGTGCTGAGCGTCAGCGGGCCGCAACAATACGAGGCGGTATTATCGGCGGTGCATACCCATGCACCCATGACCCGCCAGCACAATCCCTTGACCGATCTGGTGCCGCCGCAGGGCATCAAGCTCACGCCGCGACATTATGCGTATTTGAAGATCTCCGAAGGCTGCGATCACAAATGCAGCTTCTGCATCATTCCCAGCATGCGTGGGCCGCTGGTGAGTCGCCCGATAGGCGAGGTGATGGACGAAGCCGCGCGTCTGGTCGCGGCCGGTGTGCGCGAACTGCTGGTGATTTCACAGGACACCAGCGCCTATGGCGCCGACCTGCGCTATCGCACCGGCTTCTGGCAGGGCAAGCCTTTAAAGACCAGCTTCCAGGCGCTGTGCGCTGCGCTCGCTGAGTTGGGTGTGTGGGTGCGACTGCATTACGTTTATCCCTATCCGCACGTCGACAAGGTGCTGCCCTTGATGCGCGAAGAAGGTTTGTTGCCCTATCTCGATATTCCGTTTCAGCACGCCAGTCCGCGCATTCTGAAACTCATGCGCCGCCCGGCGGCGGCCGAGCGGACCCTCGAACGCGTGCAGGCCTGGCGCATGGTGCAGCCGGACATCACGTTACGCAGCACCTTCATCGTCGGCTTTCCCGGTGAGACCGACGGTGATTTCGACACGCTGTTGGCTTTTCTCAAGCAGGCCGACCTCGATCGCGTCGGCTGTTTTCAGTATTCGGCGGTGGCGGGTGCGGCGGCCAATGAACTGGCCGGCGCGGTGCCCGAGGCACTCAAGGCCGAGCGTTGGGAACGTTTCATGGCCACCCAGGCCGCCATCAGCGCAGCGCGTTTGGCGCGCAAGATCGGACGCGAAATGGCGGTCTTGGTCGATAGCGTCGAAGACGGTGTCGCATTGGCGCGCAGCAGTGCCGATGCGCCAGAGATCGACGGCGTCGTGCGCATCGTTGAGGGTGGCGCGTTGCATCCAGGCCAGGTGGTGCGCGTGCGTGTGACCGCTGCCGATGACTACGATCTCGACGCGCAGCTGCTGGCTTGAGGGCGCATCACCGCGGAGAACTAACACATGGCTAAGGTCGCATGCATTGGACTCGGCACGATGGGTTATCCCATGGCGGGTCATCTGAGCAACGCTGGACACGCCGTCACAGTTTTCAACCGCACCGCCGCCACGGCTGAACGCTGGCTCGCCGACTATCAAGGCCGCCGCGCCCTGACGCCGGCGGACGCGGCGTGCGAGGCGGAATTCGTCTTCACCTGTGTCGGTAATGACGATGATCTGCGCAGCGTGGTGAGCGGTGACGACGGCGCGCTCGCCGCCGTGACGCCCGGTAGCGTGTTGGTCGATCACACCACCACCTCGGCGCTGGTCGCGCGCGAAGTGGGCGCTGCGTGCGCTGCCCGCAGTGTCGCCTTCATCGATGCGCCCGTGTCCGGCGGCCAGGCCGGCGCGGTGAAGGGCGTCTTGACGGTCATGTGCGGTGGCCATGAGCACGATTTCGAACGCGCGCGACCGATAATGGCCGCCTATGCGCAGACCTGTGTGCTGGTCGGGCCACTCGGCGCCGGCTAATTGACCAAGATGGTCAATCAGATCTGCATCGCCGGTGTTTTGCAGGGCTTGGCCGAGGGACTCAATTTCGGCCAGCGTGCCGGTCTCGATATGGATGTCGTGCTCGCCGTCATCGCCAAAGGCGCCGCGCAGTCCTGGCAGATGGACAACCGTGCCGAGACCATGTGCCGCGCCGAGTACGATTTCGGCTTCGCAGTCGATTGGATGCGCAAAGACCTCGGCATCGTCTTGGACGAAGCAAAACGTAACGGCGCGCGCCTGCCAGTCACGGCCCTGGTCGATGGCTATTACGCCGAGCTGCAAGGACGCGGCGGCCAGCGTTGGGATACGTCGAGCATTATCGAGGTCGTGCGCAAACACGAAGCGTGATTGTTGTGCATCCGACTTCAGTCGGACATTCAAGCGAACGACGCTCAGCGCGGTTCGACCTCGCGTAGGAAGCGCAATATCTGCGCGGTGGTCTCGTCGGGTTTCTCGACTTGCAGCCAATGACCCGCGCCTTCGACGATGTCGATAAAACGCAAGTTGTCGAAGTCCTTGGGGAAGTTTTCGCGCCAGTTCGGGGAGTAGAGCAGCACGTCGTCGGCTGAACCGGCCACGAAGGCGGCCGGCTGGGTGAAGCGTGCGCCTTCCAGCTCGGGTGTGATGGCGTTGTTGTAGAGCAGGTTGCGATACCAGTTATTCGGTCCGCGAAAACCACTGCGCCGGTATTGCGCGAGGTAATAGGCGAAGTCGTCGGCGCTCAACCAGGCCGGCAGTCTGGTGGTTCTGGGCAGCGCATCGAGCAGACCGGCGCTGCGCGGATAGTCGAGTTGTTTCATCCACGCGCCATTGGGCGAATCGGCGGCGAGACCGTAATAGAGCTGCAGCAGGCTGGCCTCAAGATCTTTTTCCAGCTCCGCTTCGGCCACCCCCTGGGCTTGAAAATAACGGATATACCAGAAGCGGTCGTCCATGCCCGGCGGATCGATGGTTGCCGCCGTCGGACGCCAGAACGGCACCGACAAGCCCATCACCGAACGACAGGCATCGGCGTGCAGCAACGCGGTGTTCCACGCCACCAGGCAGCCCCAGTCGTGACCGATGAGATTAAATTTCTCATAACCCAGCGCGGTCGCGATGCCGGCCACGTCGGCCGCCAGCTCGCGGATGTTGTAGGCGCGCACGTCGAGCGGTTTACTGCTGCCGCCGTAGCCGCGTTGATCGGGCACCGCCACGCGATAACCAGCGGCGGCGAGGGGCGCTATCTGGTGACGCCACAAATACCAGCACTGTGGCCAGCCATGCAGCAGGATGACCAATGGGCCATCGCCCGCCACCACCGTGCGCAGCGTGATGCCATTACTGTCGAGATACTGGAATTCGGGTTCTTGCATGGGTGTGCCTCGTGGGTCGTGGGTGTCGCAGGTGGTCGTGACGGCGCGCCGGTCACCACAGCTGGGGCAGCTGCGGCGCCAGCAGATAATAGGCAACGAAGGTCGTGATGCCGATCAAAAGTGGTCGATAGGCATTGCCGGTCGGCGTGCCGGCAATGCCCAGACTCATGGCCACACCACAGCCCGCGCAGGCGGTGCCCAGCACGAATAGCAGCAAGGTCAGGCTGAACTCCACCACATCGCCCGTGCCGTAAGCCGCGTCGGCGGCCTTGGGCAGATGCCAGTAGCCGCTGAGGCGGAACAGAACGGCAATAGCGGCCACAGCCACTACGCTACATTCGAGCCAGCGTGCGACACGGTCGAGGCGGACAGGGACGGACACCGTGCTACTCCTTCAAGGGTGGCGCGCGCAGGGGTGAGAGCCTTCACGCATTTGCCGGCGCGTAGCCGCTGCGCCGCCATGCTAACCTGTGGTTCGTTTTGAACCGATAACGCGCGCCATGGCCACCATCAACCGCACTGCGAAATTCCAGATCGGGCAAGTCGTGCGCCATCGTCTGTTCCCTTTTCGCGGCGTGATCTTCGATGTCGACCCGACCTTCAATAACACCGAAGAATGGTGGTTGTCGATCCCTGAGGAGATGCGTCCGGCGAAGGAACAGCCCTACTACCATCTGCTCGCCGAGAACGCCGAGACCAGTTACATCGCCTACGTCTCGGAGCAGAACCTGCTGGTCGACGATAGTGGCAGGCCGGTTTCCCACCCCGATGTGCCGCATTTTTTCGGCGCATTGAGCGACGGCTGTTATGCCTTGAACAGCGGTCGCGCTCACTGAGCCGGTTCTAGTTTGAGTCGGCGTGAACGCCCCCTTGCCAGTCCAGGCAGTTTACCCCCATAAGCTCGAAACTGAACCGCGCCGTGGGCGGCCAGGAACACAGGCACTATGAATAATACGAAAACGAGCCATGCACACAGCCCGCGTTTGCGAGTGGCGTGGGTGGTGCTGGTCCTGGCCAGCGTATGGTTTGCGGGCTGCGATAAGGCCAGTGGCCCGCAAAGCGTGGTGGTCAGCCATCCATGGCTCCATCCGCCCACGGTCGAAGACAAGAAAGCGATCACGCTGCCGCCGTTTCTGGTTTATCGCGTGCACCCCGACATCCTCAAGGAAGCCATCGCCGATCTCGACAAGGAGCCTTACATCCAGATCAGCCCGGCCATGGCCGCGTATTTCACCAAGACCGATGTGCGGGTGCCGGCTGAGATGCGGCCCTTTCTGATCCGCGGCCTGGTGGGCGGGCAGACCGATATCACCGTCGTGCAGTCCATGCAGGGTTTGTGGGTGAAGGCCATCGGCAGTGATGTCACCCGTCCCACCCAGCAGCCGCTGGTGGTGCTGGTCGACCCAACCCCGACCGACATCTTCGTGACCCTCGAGCCCAAGGGCTGAGCGCGCTTTCCAGCCGCGCGGTTGGCTCCTATAGAATGTTGCAGGCATGATGTTCGGCAACACAGGAGCATGGTCGTGAGCATTCAACCCGGAAGTATGGCGGCACGCGATCTCGAATCGATGCTGCATCCGCAGACCCATCTTGGCCAGCATGCCAAGACCGGTCCAATGATGCTGAAGCGCGCCGAGGGCGTGTACATGTACGACGATAAGGGTAAACAATACCTCGAAGGCCTGGCTGGCCTGTGGTGTACCTCGCTCGGCTACGGCAACGAGGAACTCGCGCGCGCGGCTTACGATCAGATCAAGGAGCTGTCCTACGCCCAGCTGTTCTCAAGCAAGAGCCACGAAGTGGGCGTGCTGCTGGCCGAGAAACTCAAAGCGCTGGTGCCCTTGCACCAGTCCAAAGTGTTCTTCGGCAATTCCGGTTCCGACGCCAACGACACCCAGATCAAACTGGTCTGGTATTACAACAATGTGCTCGGTCGTCCGCTGAAGAAGAAGATCATCGGTCGTATCAAGGGCTATCACGGCATCACCTTGGCGTCCGGCAGCTTGACCGGCCTGCCGATGTCGCACAAAGGTTTCGACCTGCCACTGGCCGGTGGCCGCTTTCTGCACACCGATCTGCCGCACTACTGGCGCAATGGGCAGCCGGGCGAGAGCGAAGAGCAATTCGCCACGCGTCTGGCCGACAATCTCGAACAATTAATTCTCA
>JANMJF010000391.1:0-3441 GCA_031371245.1 Pseudomonadota bacterium
ATTCCTGAATCGACTCCACGCCCAGATCCTTGGCCGTGAAGAGACTTTCCAAGTGCTCGCGGGAATTGATCAAGCCCTTGGCCCGCACCCTGCCCTGTTCATCGAGCAAGACCGCGAAGGGCAGCTTGCCAACCTTGAACGCCATGCCCAGATCGATGGACAGCACATAAGGGAAGTCGCTGAGCTCGGCCTTCTCGTAGAAGGCGCGTTGCCTGGCTTCGTCACCGTCGCTGGCCAGCACCACGCGCAGCCAGGCGCTTTCGACCTTGGCCGTCGAGCGCAGCACCGGCATGAGCTTCTTGCATACCGGACAGGTCGGCGAGACAAAAAACAGCAGGGTACTGTGTGGCCCCGCCGCACCTACCTGTAGGCCCAAGCCGCTCAGGGTAGTGAGATGGAAGACCGGCGCGAGGTCACCGACCTTGGGGCCTTCGTCCATCATCAAGGCCCCCATCGGCGCGATACGCTCGTAGAGCACGCCTATCTGGCGGGCCAGCGCAAACACCGCCACCACCAGCGCAACGACCAGGATCCACAGCACCGCTACGGCGACCAGCAAGGTTTCAGTCATACCAAGCTCCGCAGGCGCATGAGACGCGGTTGGTTGGCCAGCAGCTGATTGAGCATCGCGTAGAGGCCGTACAGACCACAGGCACCCGCCGCCACGCTTAGATAGTCCAACCACAGCAACGCGCGCGTTGCGGGTGCGAAACTCACCAACGCGAGCAGCGCCAGCAACACACCGTTGCGCAAGACCAGCGCCCAGGACAAGGTCTGCTCGTCTTCGATACCACCGCAGCCGCAGCTCAAACCGTGACGGCCACGCAGCAGATTGATGACCACGGCGCTGGTCACCACCGCCAGCAGGCCGGCAGCCAACATCACACCAGGAATGCGAGTGCGCTCGATGACCAAGGCGAGACCCGCCACCGCTTCAGTCACAGGCAAGGCCCAGGCGAACAAACCGGCGACGGCCACCGGCAGCAATTCGTAGGCCTCCAGCGCGGCACGAAACGCTGCCAGGTCGCGCAGCTTCTGCCAGGCACCGACCAGCAGCACGATGGCGAGTGCCGCCGCCACCAAGTGTGTCACAACCGGGTCGGGCATCATGATCTGTGTCGGTCGCTATCGATCTCAATGGGTCTCGACGAGACCGGCAAAGTCGCCCACCGCTGCGCTGGTGGCGACCGGCTTCAGTGCCGGCTTGGTCTCGTAGCGCACGAATTTAAGATTCACACCGTCATAGGCAAACAGCATAGGCGTGGCTTCTTTGCTGAGTGCCATGGCGATTGAGCCAGAGCCCGGCGCGCGCTGCACGCGCTGCTTGGTGGCGAGGTCGAACACCCAGATTTCCTTGGCCGGATTTTTGTGGCTGCCGTTCTTGGCCTGGTCGTGCATGCCGACGTACAGCCGTTGGGTCGGCGCATGGACGGCCAGCAGCTGATAACCGCCGGGCTTCCAGCCGGCCTTCTTGTCTTCGTCGTTGACCAGCGACCAAGCGTCTTCGAGCTTGGCGACGTCACCGCCAAGCTTGATGACCTTAACGTTACCCTCGTAGGACACGAAGTAATAGGAATCGCCAATCCGCTCGCCCTGTACAAACAGGGGGTCCTGCTCGGCATCGAACAGCTTCTCGCTGCGCTGCTGGGTGGCGGCATCACCCTTCTCGTTCAGGGTCACGGTGACGATGGTGCCGTCGCCGCACAAGGTCGAGAAGCGGCGCGGATTGCTCTGCGACGGCAGGATTATCCAACAACCCAAGGTTGGCACCTCGGCAGTGACCTGCCAGGCTTTGTGATCGACCACCGTCACTGATGACAGCGGCGTGGCGTTCTGAATGAAGACCCAGGCGTCATCGACCGAGGGTGCGAGGGTGCCTTTATACGGCAGCGCCTCGGCGTGTTTGGACGGGATCAGGATTTCCTTCTTCAGCGCGAAGGTCTTGGTGTCGTAGGCCTCGAGTTGGTCGAAGCGTTCGCCGCGGTTGCGCTTGGTGTAATAGGTCGTCGCGACCAGCATTTCGCTGCTGTCGTGGCTCAAGGCCGTGATGCCGAACAGACCAGTCGAGAACATGCCCAGATACTTGAACGAGTCGCCATCGACAATGTGCACGCGACCGTCGGCGATATGGGCGATCTGAAGATCGGTCAAGTAGAGGCGATGGGGGTTAGGTGCGGGCGGCGTGACGACGCCAATCTTTTCGGGGGGCAGCGGCTCGACGGCCAGCGCGGCGCTACAGCATAAGGCCAGCGCAAATCCGACTCGCAGGATATTGCTTGCTCGAATCACCGTCGTCGCCTCCATCGTTGTTTGCCCGGATGGCCCGCTGGCCGCAGACACGCAGCAGGGTTCGAGCCATTCTAGATGAACAAGCGCTCTGGATGCGACCATTGCAAGGGCCGCTCACGGCATCTTGGCAATGCCGCAGGGCGACAAAAAAATGCTAACCTCGCGCCCTCACAATTGCCCACTCAGAACGCAGGAGGTTCGGCCTTTATGAAGGCGGTAGTCGCACACGCAGTCAACGAATTTTCCGTCGTCAACGTCACCCTGGACAAGCCGAAGATCGGCGAAGTGCTGGTCAAGATGAAGGCGACCGGCATCTGTCATTCCGATCTTTCGATCATCAACGGCACTATCCGCTGGAAGCTGCCCTCGGTGCTCGGCCACGAAGGCGCCGGCATCGTCGAAGAAGTCGGCGAAGGCGTGAGCAACGTCAAGCCGGGCGATCACGTGGTGTTGTCGTTTGTGCCCAATTGCGGCAATTGCTACTTCTGCGACCATCACGAGCCGCACCTGTGCGCGATGAACAAGCCGCATGGTGGCCTCATCGACGGCACTAGCCGCGTCAAGCTGGACGGTAAAGAAATCACCGTGATGTCCTTCTTAGGCAATATGGCCGAGTACTGCGTGGTGCCGTCGGTGTGCGTGGTCGCCATCGACAAGAGCCATGACTTCAAGGCCGCAGCATTAGTCGGCTGCGGTGTCACTACCGGCGTCGGCGCGGCCATCAAGACCGCCGAAGTGAAGCCCGGCTCGACGGTCGCGGTGTTCGGCTGCGGTGGCGTCGGTCTGAACGTCATTCAGGGCGCACGCATCGCCGGTGCGGCCAAGATCATCGCCGTCGACTTGTCGGTTGAGCGCATGGAACTGGCGCGCTCCTTCGGCGCCACCGATGTCATCGATCCCAAGCTGGATGCCTTCAAGCAGGTGCTCGACATGACCAACGGCATCGGCGTCGATTACGCCTTTGAAGTGGTCGGCATGGGCAAGCTGGTGGAAGCCTGCTTCAAGGCCACGCGCATGGGCGGCATGACGGTGTTGGTGGGTGTCGGTCGCGCTGACGACCGCTTCTCTTTCAACGCCATGATCGTGCCTTTCACGGCCAAGACTATTCGTGGATGCATGTATGGCAGCGCGAACTTCAAGGTCGACTTCCCG
>JANMJF010000409.1:0-2322 GCA_031371245.1 Pseudomonadota bacterium
CATTGTCTTTGTGATTTGGTTGATGGCCATCTGCTTGGCCAGGAGTCGTAAATGAAAACCACGAGATTCGTTTTTGGCGGGCTCGCACCACGCATGGCGCTGCTCGCGGTAGTTGCGGGCGTGCTCAGCGGCTGTGTCGGCGTGGTGCTCGGTGGCGCGGCGGGTGGCGCCTCGGTAATTAATGATCCGCGCACTGCGGGCAGTCAGGTCGAGGATGAGAGCATCGAACTCAAAGCCGGCACCAGGTTGCGCGGCCAGAAGGAGCTCGACCAGCAGGTCCATATCAACGTCACCAGCTACAACCAAGTGGTGCTGCTGACCGGCGAAGCGCCTACCGAGGACATGCGCGCACAGGTTTTCGAGTTGGTGAAAGGTATCGAGAAAGTGCGCACTGTGCATAACGAGATCACCATCGCCGCACCCACGCCGCTCACCTCACGCACCACCGACAGCTGGCTCACCACCAGCGTCAAGGCCAAGATAGTCGGGGCCAAAGAGCTGAACGCGATCCGCATTAAGGTCGTGTCCGAAGCCGGCACGGTCTATCTGTTGGGTCTGGTCACACAGAAGGAAGGCGATCTTGCCGCGCAGCTCGCCAGTCAGACCGCCGGCGTACAACGGGTCGTGAAGCTGTTCGAATATCAGTAAGAGAACGCAATCGACGGCGCATCCGCACCGCCGTCACGAAGCCGTCTTTATTTGACAATAGTCAGATGCGGCGGCTTGGTCCCGGCACGGGTCGGGGATGCTGCGCCGGCGTCGCTCGGCGTCGCTGCCTGGCCGACCTCGTCGGTGTTCTCGCCGAGAAAGATGCCCTGGCCATTCTCACGCCCATAAATGGCTTGGACCGCGCTCACCGGTACGTCGATATCGTGCGGTGAGCCGCCGAAACGCGCGCTGAAGCTGATGCGTTCATTGCCGAGCAGAAGATTCTTGACCGCCGTCGGCGAGACATTCAGCACGATCACCCCTTTCTCGACGAATTGCCGAGGCACTCGGACCTGATCATCCTTAACCTCAACCAACAGCTGCGGAGTGCATTGATTGTCGACCAACCACTCGTATAAAGCCCGGATGAGATAGGGCCGCGTGGAGGTCATGGGCGTGGCATTGTTCACCAGGGTAAGCGGCGCGGGGAGCTCAGCGGATTTCCTGCTCGACCGGCGACAGGCTGATCTGAAACGCACGCCGGTCGAACAACTTGTCGGCATATTTAAGCAATGGCTTAGCCTGCGGCGTGAGCTTGACGCCATACTGCGGCAGGCGCCACAACAGCGGCGCCATGCATAGGTCAACGAGCGAGAACTCGGCGGACATAAAGTACGGGAATTGACCGAAGACCGGCGAAATTGCCATCAGATTATCGCGCATGGTTTTGCGCGCGGTGGCCGCTGCGATTTCATTGTCGCCATCGATATCCGCAGCCAGCGAATAGAGGTCACGCACGATGCGGTAGCGGAACTGGCGATTATTGGCACGCGACACCGGGTCGACCGGCATCAAGGGCGGATGCGGGTAACGCTCGTCGAGGTACTCCATCATGATCTGGGCGTCGTAGAGCACCAGATCACGATCGATCAAGGTCAACAGATTGTGATACGGGTTGAGGTCGTTCAAATCCTCGGGTTTGCTGTCCTCGTCGATGAAATGGATTTCGACATTAATGTCTTTCTCCATTAAGACGAGGCGCACACTGTGGCCAAGCGGGTCGGCGGCGTCTGCATAAAGCGTCATGACCGACCGCCGATTAGCCAGTGCGGTCATATCAATGAACATCCTTCCAGTATTCTCGCTTCATGAGATAGGTGACGATGAACAGCACGAACAGAAAGGCGATGACCCAGAAGCCGATCCTGTAGCGAACCAGCTTGGCCGGTTCGCCGAGATAGACCATGAAGCTCACCAAGTCACGCACCGTCGCGGCGTACTCCTCGGGTGACTGCTGACCGGCCATCGCCAGTTCGAGCATGGCCTCCCCATGGCCTTCGCCATGGACTGCTTCATGCTCACCAGTCGCTGCGGCTTTAACCTGCACGCCCTGCAGACGCGACAGTACCGCTGGCATCGCGGTTTCAGGGAAGTACAAGTTGTTGACCCCGGTGGGGCGCTTCTCATCACGGTAGAAGCTCATCAGATACGAATACAGCCAATCCGCGCCACGCGCACGCGCAATCACTGAAAGATCCGGTGGTGCCACGCCGAACCACTGTTCGGCATCGGCGGGCTTCATCGCGACCTGCATGGGGTTGCCAATCTTATCGGTCGTGAACATCAGGTTCTTTTCGACCGTTTCCTTCGACAGACCGAGGTCGTCCACCAAGC
>JANMJF010000481.1:0-5875 GCA_031371245.1 Pseudomonadota bacterium
GACGGCACCCTACTGGGTTTTAAGCAGCGAGTGCGTAGTTGTCGTCGTTGGCAACTAAATTGGCTGCAGCTGGATTTACGAGGTGGTCTGCGCCTCGGCATGCCCCTTGGGTTTAATACCCACGTCGAAACCGTGACGCCCCCGGGGAGATCAAAAGTGAGCGGGCAGTGTACAGCAATCGCGGTTGAAGCCGCGAATTAACTGTGAATTTTTCGCACATTGAGTTAATGACTCGCACGTGGGCTCTGGAATGGGTGCGCGAACGAATTCGCACAGTCCGGAGCAATGCGCCATCAATAGATGCGCACCTAGCGGCTGCCCTTCAAGATGCGGCCTTTTTCGCGACCCCAGTCGCGGTCCTTTTCGGCGGCGCGCTTATCGTGCTGCTTCTTGCCACGCGCCAGCCCGATCTGGGCTTTGACGCGCCCGTTTTTCCAATACATCGCGAGCGCGACGGCGGTCATGCCCTTGCGCTCAATGGCGCCCATCATGCGGTCGAGCTCGGTGCGATGCATGAGCAGCTTGCGGTAACGCTGCGGATCTGGGTTGACATGGGTCGACGCTGACGGCAATGGATTGATCAGGGCGCCGAACATGAAGGCTTCGCCATTTTTGAACTGCACATAGGCGTCTCGCAGTTGAACCTTACCGGCGCGTACGGCCTTTACTTCCCAGCCCTCAAGGACCAGACCGGCTTCGAACGTGTCCTCGATTGTGAAATCGTGGCGCGCCTTACGGTTCTGTGCGATCGAACTCGGCTGCTGCCTGGCTTTGCTGGTATTACCGCTCATGATCGCGCTGGAGATTCGCTGCTGGCTGGGTGAAGGCGGCGCATTATAGCGCCAACGTTCGCCACTCAGGCCGACCGGCGCACGCAGGGCTGTGGGTGGCGTCCCGAGAAACGGCTGCGGCTTGAGTTCTTGTGGGTGTGTCCGCGATCTTCGAAAATACGCGGCCATGAAGATTTATTTTCTACGGCCGATTCCTTTGGCATGGCCCAATCATCTCTCCATCACCAGTGCGCGCTGCAGGTGGCCGGCATGACCGTCGTCAAGCGCATGGCGTTCGTGCCGTTTTCCGCCGCGCAGATGTTCGACTTGGTCAATGACGTGCTGGCCTATCCCGATTTTCTGCCGTGGTGTGCAAGCAGCGAGATCCTGCGGCAGGAGCCCGAGCGGATACGTGCCCGGCTACGCCTGAAGAAAGGGCCGCTGGACACAAGTTTCACCACGGACAATCGGCTGGTGCCGGGGCGGGCTATTGCCCTCGCGCTGGTCGATGGCCCTTTTTCGCGGTTGCAGGGACAGTGGCATTTCGAACCTGCCGATGGCGGCAGCGTGGTGCGTCTTGAAATGGAGTTCCAGTTCAGGGGTAAGTTGCTGGGCAAGGTCTTCGCGACCGCATTCAAGCCGATTGCCGATTCCCTGGTCGAGGCATTCAGGACACGCGCCTATGCTGTTTATGGGCGCTGAGCTTACGCGCCTGGAAGTGGTTTACGCGGCACCCGATCAGCAATGGACGCTCGTGCTTGAGGTGCCCCATGGCACTACCGTGCGCGGTGCGCTGGAACGGGCGCGGGTGCACGAGCGCCTGTCAGTGTCGGAACTCGCGCTCGCGAGCTTTGGGATTTTCGGCGTGCCGTGCGGCCAGGACACCGTGGTGGGCGACGGCGACCGCATCGAAATCTACCGGCCATTGGTCGACGATCCGAAGCTCATCCGCCGCCGCCGCGGGGCTCGACCCCGTCGACCCTTGGCGTCGCGCTGAACGCGTGCTTACTCCTCGGGTTCGGGGCGTTTGACCAGCGGTTCCTGTGGCTTGTCCTGCGGTGTGGGCTGCACGTAGTCGCCCTCGCCAAGTCCGAAGGCATTGAAAAAGCGCGTCGCGAGTCCCTTCTTGTGCCGCATACGGGGCGCGTCCGGTGGCACTACGATGCCTTCGCCCGGCGCTGACTGGATGTTCTCATAGGGATTTTCGATAGGCGCGGGTGAGGCTTTTTCGGCGTTTGGATCTTCCGGCACGTCGACACCGGCTGGCTTGTCGGCGGCGGCTACCACCTTTGTGGCCACGACCGCTTTGTCGCCGTCCTTCTTATCGCCGTCGGCGACGGCGGTGCTGGCTTTGCCGTCGGTTGCGACTTGTTTGCTCTTGTCGCCCTGCGCAGGTTTATCTTCCTTGTCGCCGGTGAAGGGGATGGTTTCCTTGATGCGCGCCATCACGCTGCGGCGGCGGCCCTTGGGCACATCGACGGTGGTGTCCTGGTGCAACTCGACTTCGATTTCACCGGCCGCCGGCTTCACGTCACCATCGACGCGTTCGAGTTTGTCGTCGGCGAATACCAAGATCACATGCCGTCGTTCGACCTCGCCGCCGCCGTATTGAGACGTATAGACGTAGTCCCAGCGGCTGGCGTTGAAGGTGTCGAGGATGATCGGCGTACCCATGATGAACCGAACCTTTTTCTTGTCCATGCCCTTGCGCAGCTGCGCGACCATCTCCTGCGTAATGACATTGCCCTGCTGCACATCGATTTTATGGACGAACGGCAGATCGCCTACCGACGGTAGCCGGTAGAACGGCATACGGGGCGCTGAACAGCCGCCAAGCAGGACAGCAATGAATAAGGCTGGAAGTAAGGTTTTACGCATGAAGTGTCGCTTGCAAAGGCATCTCTGGCGCGCGGTGTCAGGGCCTAACGCTTGTCACGGGCCGGCTAGGATTGACTGCGGCGAACGTTGAAATACTGCATCACCGTGGCGGTCGCAGCGTGGTGCGGCATGCTAGCACAGCGGCTTGCGCGGGCGCGAAGATGCTATCCTCTTGAGCAACGACTGGCACGGGAATACGGATTGCTCATGGATACGCAGGAACTGAAAAAAGCGGGCCTGAAGGCAACCCTGCCACGACTGCGCATTCTGGAGATCCTGGAGGGCAATTCCGGCCGGCACATGAGTGCCGAGGATGTCTACAAGGCGCTCATCGAGGCCGGTGAAGATGTCGGGCTGGCGACCATTTACCGGGTCTTGACCCAATTCGAGGCAGCCGGGCTGGTGCAACGGCACAATTTCGACGGTGGCCATGCGGTGTTCGAGATGGCCCAGGAAACCCATCACGATCACATGGTGCGCCTCGATACCGGCGAGGTCATCGAATTCTTCGACGAGGAAATCGAGCGCCGCCAGCGCGAAATCGTCGCCAAGCTCGGCTACGAGCTGAAGGACCACAGCTTGGTGCTCTACGTCCGGCCCAAGGCCAGCGGCGCCTGATACGCCAGGCAGCGGCGCGCTAGTCGCCGCTGGTGGCAGTCGCGATCAAATCCCGTGCATGGGCAACACTCGCGGCGGTGGCCTCGGTGGCGCCCAGCATGCGTGCGATTTCGCGTTCTCTAGCGTTGCTGTCCAAGGCTTTGATCTGAGTTTCCGTGACGCCGCCACGCACGGTCTTGCTGACCAACAAGTGTTGGTCGCCGGCGCTCGCCACTTGCGGTGAGTGGGTGATGCAGATCACCTGACATTCCCGCGCCACATCACGCAGCGTGCGACCAACGATATTGGCGGTGGTGCCGCCGATGCCGGTATCGACTTCGTCATAGACCACGACCGGAATGCCGGCATGGCGCGCGGTCGCCGCCTGGATGGCCAGTCCGATACGGGATAACTCGCCACCAGACGCGACTTTGTTGATCGGGCCTAGGGGCTGATCGGGATTAGTGGTGACCAGGAATTCGACGCGATCGGTGCCGTGGGACTGTGGCGCCTGCTCGGGCAGCGCGCTCAGTGTGGCATTGAATTGCGCATGGGGTAGACCGAGTTCGCGCATGCGGCGGGTGATTTCGGTGTTCATGCGCTTGGCTGCGCTACGGCGTGCCTTGCCGAGCCCGGCCGCAGCCGTTTGATAGTCAGCGAGTGCCGCTGCGCATTCCGCAGCGAGCGCTGTGCGTGCCACAGCACCCTGGTCGAAGTCAGCCAATTCGTCGCCTAGCCGTTGTCTCAACGCCGGCAATTCCTTGAGTGTGAGCTGATGCTTGCGTGCCAGGGCGTGCAGGGCCGCGATGCGGTCGTCCAGACGCGCGAGCCGCGCCGGGTCGATTTCCACACCGCCTTCGAGCCGCTCAAGCTCAGTTCCGCTTTCCTCGACGCACACCAGCGCCTGTTCCAGCGCGTCGACCAGATTGCCACTGTGCTCCCCGCGTTTGGCCAGTGCCCGTGCCCGTGCCACTGCGGCTCGCAGTCGCGCCAGTGCACCGTCTTCGTCGTCGAGTAACAAACCGCGCAGGGCAGTGATCTGATCGAGATTGGTGGCGCCGTTGGCCAGCCGCCGATGGTCGCTTTCGAGCTGGTCGATGTCCGCTGCGTGGACCTGCGCCTGTTCGAGTTCGTCGAACTGATAGCGCAAGAGCTCGATGCGATCGCGCTCGAGGCCGGCATGTTCCAGGGCCAGCAAACGTTTGTGGATGTCGTGCCAATTTTCGCAGGCCGATTGCACCGCCTGACGTGCGGCGATGTGATCACCGTAGGCGTCGAGCAGCTCGCGTTGTACCTCGCGCTTCATGATCTGCTGGCTGGCGTGCTGGGCATGGACGTCGACCAATAAGGTGCCGATATCGTGCAGCAGCTGCACCGGTATCGGACTGGCATTGCAGAATGCGCGTGAGCCGCCGTCACGCAACACGATGCGCCGCAGCACACATTCATCATCGCTGTCGAGCGCGTGCTCCTGGAGCAGTGCACGCACAGCCGGCGCTGTGGCGATATCGAAGACCGCACTGACAGTGGCGCGGTCATCGCCGGCGCGCACCAGTTTGCTGTCGGCGCGCTCGCCAAGGGCGAGGCCCAGTGCCTCGATCAGGATGGATTTACCCGCGCCGGTCTCGCCGCTCAGCACCGACAGTCCCGGGCCGAACTCGACATCGACGTGGCGCACCACAACGAGGTTCTGCACGGTCAGGGTCTTGAGCAAGGCCTAGGCTCCCCAATTGAGTTTTGCGCGCAAAGTGGCGAAATGATCGTGATTGGCTGGATGCAGCAGGCGCACCGACTGGCTGCGTCGGAACACCCGCACACGATCGCCCGGCAGCAGATCCTGGACCGAATTGCCGTCGCAGGTCACGCGTGACTCGTCGTCGCGATCGGTCGCGACATGGATCTCGATACGCGCCGCGTCGCTGACCACGATCGGACGATTAGTGAGGGTGTGCGGACAAATGGGCACCAGCGCCAGCGCATGGGTGCGCGGATCGAGGATCGGGCCGCCGCCCGATAACGCATAGGCCGTGGAGCCGGTGGGTGTGGCGACGATCATGCCGTCGGAGCGCTGCGCGTGCAGGAACTGACCGTCGACATAGGTCTCCAGCGTGATGAGCCGCGCGGTGTTCCATTTCTGCACGACGACGTCGTTTAAGCCGTCTTTAGTTGCAATCACGCGGCCATCACGCACCACTTCGCAGCCCAGCACCGCGCGCTCTTCCGACAGAAAATCGCCGTTCAGCACGGCGTCCATGCCAACCTCGATCTCGGCCGGCGAGAGATCGGTCAGAAAGCCGAGCCGGCCGAGGTTGATGCCGATCAGGGCCACGTTGCGCGGATAGATGAGGCCGGCACATTGCAGCAGCGTGCCGTCGCCACCGATGGAAACCACCAGATCGCACAACCCCGGCAGTTCGGTGCTCGGCACCACCCCATAGCGGCCGTCGGGATCGTGGCCGGCGGCGACGGTATCGATGAGGGTTTCGACGCTGCGGCGGTTCATGACTGTTATGACGTGCTCGTGCGCACCTTTGACCTCCGGTTCGTGCGTTATCGTGACGATGCCGATACGCGTTAACATTGTTGGGTGCTGTGCGGTCATTGTCAGGATTCGAGGTTGTTTGCACTTT
>JANMJF010000534.1:0-2538 GCA_031371245.1 Pseudomonadota bacterium
TTCAAGAAGCGCAGACCGAGACCGGCGCCCTCGGCAGCACCTGCGATGATGCCGGGAATGTCGGCGATCACAAAACTCTGCTCAAGGCCTAGGCGCACCACACCGAGATTGGGGATCAAGGTCGTGAATGGATAATCGGCAACCTTTGGACGCGCCGCCGATACCGCCCGGATGAGCGTCGACTTGCCAGCATTTGGCAGACCGAGCAGACCGACATCGGCCAGTAGTTTCAGTTCGAGACGCAGACTACGTTCTTCGCCAGCTGTGCCGGGTGTAGTGCGACGTGGCGCGCGATTGACGCTGCTCTTGAAGCGCGTGTTGCCAAGCCCATGAAAACCGCCGCGAGCCACTACCAGGCGCGTGCCGTGTCCGATCAAATCGCCAATCAATTCTTCGGTATCGGCGTCATAAACCAAGGTGCCCTCCGGGACGCGGACGACCAGGTCCTCAGCGCTCTTGCCGATACGTTCACTGCCCTGGCCAGCCTGGCCATGGTTAGCGCGGAACAAACGTTTAAAGCGGAAATCGACCAGTGTGTTGAGCCCGGAATCGACTTCCAGGTAGACGCTGCCACCATCCCCGCCGTCACCTCCATCGGGTCCTCCGCGCGGCACGAATTTTTCACGGCGGAAACTCAGACAGCCGTCGCCGCCGTTACCGGCATGGACAGTGATCAGAGCTTCATCGACGAATTTCATGGGAGCGAATCGCTTGAAAGAGGGGCCGGGCTGAAACAAAAAACCCCGTCATCGACGGGGTCCCTTGAGCCACGCGCCGGCGCTGTAGCGCTTACTCTGCGGCTACAATACTCACGAAGCGGCGTTCGTGCGGACCTTTGCGATCGAAGCGCACAGCGCCATCGGTAAGCGCGAACAAGGTGTGATCGCGGCCGATGCCTACATTCGAGCCAGCGTGGAAATGGGTACCACGTTGGCGCACGATGATATTGCCTGCCCGCGCAGCCTGGCCGCCGAAGATCTTGACGCCGAGCCGCTTAGAATCCGAATCGCGACCGTTACGGGTACTGCCGCCTGCCTTTTTGTGAGCCATTGTTTATCAGCCTCGCGCTACGCCAGTGATTTCCACTCGCGTGTAATTCTGTCGATGTCCCGCCTGACGCTTGTAGTGCTTGCGGCGCTTGAACTTGACGATACGAATCTTATCGCCGCGGCCGTGCTCAACCACTTTCGCGGTGATCGTAACGCCCGGCAGGAACGGTGTGCCAATCTCAATATTGTCGCCTTCGGACAACATCAGAACCTGGTCGAATGCGACGTCGGCGCCCGCCTCAACCCGCAGGGTCTCGACATTGAGCTTGTCGCCAGCGCTGACGCGGTATTGTTTACCGCCTGTTTTTATCACTGCGTGCATGGTGAATTCATCCAAAATCTGGCGCCGGGTGCGAATGAGCGCGCGATTCTAAGCAATTAAGCTGGTGGAAACAAGGCGTTCCAGCCTCAGTGCGCGGGCGTTCTGGCAGTGAAGCACGCCCGCACGGAACTTGGACGCCACTAGCTGCCGCGCGCGGAAATGGCAATTTGTTCGGTCTGTTGGCAAGATCCAGCCTGCCTGCCAACCGGTGTCACCAGAGACAGTCGTGCACGAAGCAAAAAGCGCCCCTGATATTGAACAACTGCGCAAGCTGGTCCACGAGGATTCGCAGGCGGTGGATCGCATGATCCGTGCCCGGCTTTATTCTGACGTTGTCCTCATCAACCAGCTCAGCCATTACATCATCGCGGGTGGCGGCAAGCGACTACGCCCATTATTGGCGCTGTTGAGTGCCAAGGCGGCAGGCTACGAAGGCACGCGGCACATCGACGTGGCCGTGATCGTCGAGCTGATTCATACCGCCACCCTGCTGCACGACGACGTGGTCGACGCCTCCAAGCTGCGCCGCGGACGCGAAACCGCCAACCTGGTGTGGGGCAACGAAGCCAGCGTGCTGGTCGGTGATTTTCTCTATTCGCGCGCCTTTCAGATGATGGTCGATCTTGAGAACATCCGCGTCCTCGAGATCCTTGCCGATGCCACCAATACCATCGCCGAAGGTGAAGTAATGCAACTGGTCAGCTGTCGTGATCCGGAAACCACCGAAGAGCGCTATCTGACCACTATCCAGAATAAGACCGCCAAACTTTTCGAAGCCGCTGCCATGCTCGGCGCCGTGGTGGCCGGACTTAGCGGCGAGTTCGAAAACGCCATGGGCGCTTATGGTCGCCATATCGGCACCGCCTTTCAGCTCGTCGATGACGCGCTCGATTACAGTTCGTCATCGAACGAGCTTGGCAAGAACATCGGCGACGACCTTGCCGAAGGCACGCCCACCCTGCCGCTGCTGTACGCCATGTGGCACGGTACGCCAGCGCAAGCGGCCTTGGTACGATCGGCGATCGAGCACGGCGGCCTCGAACGCATTACTGAAATTCAAGCCGCAATTGAATCCACGGGAGCCATCACTTACACTTTCGGCCGCGCGCATGCCGAAGCCGAAAAAGCGCTGGCGGCGTTGATGGAGATCCCGAAGTCTCCGTATCG
>JANMJF010000239.1:0-8722 GCA_031371245.1 Pseudomonadota bacterium
GACGGTTATCACCGCTTATGTGCGGTCTATCAGTACCACGAGGACGCCGAGATTCCGTGCAAGATTGTGTAAGGGCTAGCGCACTTGTGGCGTTACCATAGCGCGCATTCCTCGCCGTAAAACCGAAGGTAAGCCATGAACCAAGTCGTTATCGTCGACAATATCCGCACCGGTCTCGCCAAGGCCCATCGCGGCTCTTTCAACCTGACCCGCGCCGATGCGCTGGTCGCCCATTGCATCGACAGCTTGTTGGCGCGCAACCCGGCGCTGGACGGCGCCGAGGTCGACGATGTGGTGGTGGGCGCCGCCCGCCAGATAGGCGAACAGTCGGCCAATGTCGCGCGCTACGGCGTGGCGCTGTCGAAATTACCGATCTCGGTGGCGGCGTCGACCATCAGCCGCGCCTGCTCGTCGGGCTTGAATGCCATTTCCATCGCCGCGACCCAGATCATGAGCGGTTGCGCGGACGTGGCGATCGCCGGTGGCGTCGAATCTATCACCGGCCTAGAGCGCGGCACACCCGCCAAGTTCGACGAGCATCCACGCCTGCTGGCCGAGATGCCCGCCATCTTCATGCCGATGGGTAATACCGCCGAAGTGGTCGCGCGTCGCTACCAGGTTACCCGCGAACAGCAGGATGGTTATGCCCTGCAGAGCCAGCAGCGCTATGCCGCTGCGGTTGCGGCCGGTTATGTGGGCGATGAAATCGCGCCGATGACTGTGCAGTGGAGCAAGCTCATCAACAAAGACACCAAGGAAAGCAAGATTGTCGAAGGCACTGTCGACCGCGACGAATGTAATCGCGCCGACACCACCCTGACGGGTCTCGCTTCCCTGGCGCCGGCTTTCGAGAAAGACGGCTCGGTGACGGCCGGCAATGCTTCGCAGTTGTCGGACGGGGCGTCGATGACCCTGCTGATGTCCGAACGCCGTGCCCAGCAACTCGGCCTCACGCCGCTGGCCTATTACCGTGGTTTCGCCGTCGCCGGCTGCGAACCGGACGAGATGGGCATCGGCCCGATATTCGCGATTCCGAAACTGCTGAAATACGCCGGTCTCAAACTGTCGGACATCGACCTTATCGAATTAAACGAGGCCTTCGCCTCGCAGTGCCTGTATTGCCGCGACAAGCTCGACATCGATAACGAGATCTATAACGTCAACGGTGGTTCGATCGCCATCGGCCATCCTTTTGGCATGACCGGCTCGCGTATGACTGGTGTGGTGGTGCGCGAACTGCGTCGCCGCCGGAAGAAGTTCGGCATCGTGTCGATGTGCATCGGCAAGGGCATGGGCGCGGCGGGCTTGTTTGAGGCCTGCTGAAGCGGGATCTTCTCCGCGTTTCTGCTTAGCGATAGTTCTCGATAAATCTCGCCGTCGCATCCATCACCAGCATCGCTTCATCATGGGTGTCGGGTGGCAGAAACTGCACCACCCGCGCCACGCCGGCGGCTTGATACTCATCAAGCAATGCGCCCGTCATCTCCAGCGCCAGGAACACCGTGATCGGGATCGATGACGAGTCGCGGCCAGCCTTGTCACAGCGTTCTTTCAATTCGGCTTTGGCCTTCTGTAGCGTGCCGCCGCGTGGATCGACCAGCAGCCAGCCATCGCAGTAATCGACCACACGTTGCAGGCCGGCACCACTGACCGCACCCAGCAATACCGGCGGATGTGGGCGCTGCACGGGTTTCGGCCAGCACCAGATGCGATCGAAGTTGACGAAGTTGCCGTGGAAGCTGGCCTCGTCCTCGCTCCAGATCGTTTTCACCGCCGCGACCCGCTCGCGCAGGATCTTCCAGCCGTCTTCGAAGCGCGTGCCATGGTTGGCCATCTCTTCGCGATTCCAGCCGCCGCCGATGCCGAACAGGATGCGCCCGCCGGACAAGGTGTCCAAGGTCGCGATGGCCTTGGCTGCGACGATGGGGTCGTGCTCCATCAACAGACAAATGCCGGCCCCTATCTTGATGCGCTGCGTGGCGCCGACACCGGCCATCATGGACACGAACAAATCCATGAAGTGCGCATATTGCCGGGGCAGTTCGCCACCGAGGGGATAGGGCGTCTCGCGGCTGGCGGGAATATGCGTGTGCTCGGGATACCACACCGATTCGAAGCCGCGTGCTTCAGCTTCGCGCGCGCAGAGGTCGGGGCGGATGCCGTATTCAGTGTTCTGGGTGACGACGCCGAAATCCATGATGAGAACTCCCCGCGTGATGGTGTGTGTGAGCATGCGGTGCCGGCACAGGTGTGCCCGTGGTCTAAAGTCGACTGACGGACTTAGCACCAGGGCCACGTTAATGGCGCATCATCCCTCCACGCAGCTTGACCACCATGTCCTGTCGTACCCGACCGACCCGACTTGGCGTCACCAGGAGGGCAAGCTCACGCAGTTGTCGTTGGCCGACACCATCGGCCGGGCGCGGCCCATCGTGGTCAGCGCTTGACGGCCTCGCCGTGCAGGGTGATGCCATTGATGACCAGGAAGAATTGCAGTCTGGTGCCGGCCCCGACGATGTTGATGTCGAGCTTGCCAGTCTTGCCGCCAGGCGCATAAACCAGATTGGTGGATTTCGCCGTGCAAGCTGAAGACACCGAGTAAGTGCCCGCAGCGCTGCCGGTGCGGCCGGCCTCGCCATTGCAACTCTCGCGCTGGAGACTGACTTTCACGGTGTTGTTCGAGCGGTTGCCGGTATTGAAGGTCATTAAACCGAGACCTGCGCAGTAGCGGTTGTTCAGCAGGTCAGTCGCGTCGTAGCTGAAGCCCCATACGCCTTTGATGGTGGCCGCCGTGCACTCGGCTTGGGCGGTCGCGGCAAGCGCCAACAACGTGGCGGCGGCCAACAGTCTGGTGATTACAGGCATAGCGTTCTCCTTACTTACCAACACCGCTTATGGATATCCGCGCGGCACTCGCTACCGCGCGGAGCAGACCTTCAAGGCGACCGTCAGTGACCTGACTTCGAGTCCGTGCTCTGGTTCGCGTTTAGTATCTGCGGCACATTGACCTGACGACGGATGAAATGACGCAGGGTCTCGAGCTGGTGGTCGTCGAGCAGTTTGAAATTCGGCATGCCGAGCGCGCGACGCTGACCGTTGACGACGATGTCCTTGAAGGCCTGGGCATCGAGGGTCAGCGGCGAAGCGCGCAGATCCGGCGCATAGCCACCCGAGACCGCGCCGCCGCCATGGCACATCGCGCAGGATTCCTTGAACAGCCAGCTGCCCTCCTCGGCGAGCTTGTCGTCAACTTTGAAATCGGGCGCTGCGAGCGGCTTGGGGAAAAACGGCGGATTGGATTTCGGCATCGGCGCCCGGCCGTCCAAGGCAAAGGTGAATACTCGCCGCATGTGCATCTTGTAGGCCCAGCCATGCTGGGCCGCCAGCGAGCCGACCATAGCCGCGCCGGTGCCGCCCCAGCCGACCAGCAACGACACGTACTGCACGCCATTCACTTCATAGGTGATCGGCGGTGCGGAGATGCCGTGGCCGAGTTCGGCATTCCACAGGATCTTGCCATCGGTCGCGCGGTAGGCAACGAAGCGACCATCGGTGCGCCCTTGGAAGACCAGGTTGCCGTGGGTGCTGAGCGTGCCAGGGTTCCAGATCCCAGGCAGCGGCTGCTCCCATGCCACTTTCTGGGTCAAGGGATTCCAGGCGCGCAGGAAGCTCTTGCCGGCATTGGCCGGCACGTCGCCGCGGATGGTATCGATGGCCGGGTCGAAGCCGAATTTTGGTGACTGCCAGGTTTTGATCGGAATAGTTTTGTCGTTGTACAGTCCAGCCATTTCGATGGCGGGAATATAGGCCAGACCGGTGTCCTGATTGAAAGACATCGCATGCCAGCTGTGCACGCCCACGGCGCTAGGCCACACCAACTCTTCGCCGTCTTCGTAACGTGCGCCCTTTATTTCCACCGGCCGGCCGGTCTTCATATCGACGTGGGAGGCCCAGGTCACTTTGCCGAACTTCTCAGCCGACAGCAGTTCGCCGTTGGCGCGGTTGATGATGTAGAAAAAGCCGTTCTTGGGCGCGTGCATCAGCGCCTTGATGGTCTGCCCGCCGAATTTCAAATCGGCCAGCACGATGTCCATGCTGGAGTTGTAGTCCCAGGTTTCACCCGGCGTGGTTTGGTAGTGCCACTTGTACTCGCCGGTGTCGGCGTCGAGCGCCACTATCGAGCACAGGAACAGATTGTCGCCGCCGCCAGGGCTTCTGATCTTCTGATTCCAGGGCGAGCCATTACCGGTACCGAGCAGCACCTGATTAAATTCAGGATCGTAGGTAATGCCGTTCCAAGTATTGCCGCCGCCGCCGTGTTTCCACCATTCTCCGTTCCAGGTCTTGGCCGCCATTGCCATGGCTTTGTCCTCGAAACCATCGGCCGGGTTGCCGGGCACGATCCAGAAGCGCCAGGCCTGTTTGCCGGTCTCTATGTCGTAGGCAGTGACATAGCCGCGCGTCGCGCCCCATTCCGTGCCGCCGTTGCCGATGATGACCTTGCCCTTGAAAACCTTGGGCGCGCCGGTGACGAACAGCGCCTTGCGCGGGTCGAGCGTTTCAGTGCTCCATAGTTCTTTGCCGGTTGTGGCATCGATAGCGATGAGGCGCCCATCGACGGTCGCATCGATGACCTTGCCCTTCCAATAGGCAAGCCCGCGACTCGAATCCCACATGATGCGCAGACGGTCGCCGGCGTGCTCTATCACTTTCGGATCGTAAGTCCATAACAACTTGCCGGTGGCGGCCTCAACCGCATACACCACGTTATAGCTGCCGGGGAAATACATAACGCCGTCGACCACCAGCGGCGTGCCGTTCAGAGACCGATCGTTGGGCAGGTCCAGGTGCCACGCCAGCGCCAATTTACCGATGTTCTGTTCGTTGATCTGAGTCAAGGGGCTGAAGCGCTGTTCGTCGTAGGTGCGGCCATAGGCTGCCCAGTTGTGACCGTCCTTATCTGCGCTCAGGGCTTGGTCGTCGATAGTGGTGGCAGCCTGCGCGCCGGTGAATATAAGTGCACAGAAGATGGCGATGGTGGCAAGCAATGGGCGCATGTTTCCTCCCCGAGCGATGGTCGTGGTGTGTTGCGCACGTCTTCGACGGCGCGCGGCCCATACTAACGGAAAAAAAAGCGGCCGGACCTCACGGCCCGGCCGCTTTGTCGAAGCTCAGCTGTCAGCGTTGAAAATATCGCGATGCAGCTTCCAGGCGCGGTCTTGCCTCTTCCACACCACGAGGTACTTGCCCGCGCCGAGCAGTGCGCCACCGGCACCCTTGAGTGTGAAGACCCCACACTCGATGGCAGTGGTGCCCAATTCGTCGACTTCCTGAGTCTTGAGTTTCGCGGTCTTGACACCCTGACCGATGGCGCCAGCCCAGTAGCCAGCGATGTTTTTCGCGCCTTTGAGCGCGGCTGCACCCGGCGGAAGCAGTACTGCCTTCTTGCTGTAGCAGGCCGCGATAGCGGCTGCATTGCCAGCGGCCAGGTGGCGGAGCAGGACTTTATTGGCCGCCTTGATCGCGTCTTTGGTGGTCAGCTTCTTTTTCGCCGCCGGTGCCGCTTTCTTCGCGCCAGCAGCCGGCTTCTTCTTCTTCGCCGCCGCAGCGGGTTTTTTCTTGGTCGCCATGAACGATTCTCCGTGTAACAACATTCAACGATTTCAGCTTGCTTACTCGCGCGTGCGCATCGGCAACGGCCTAATAGTAGAGCAACGCGCGCAGCCTGTAAGCGGGCGCGTCACGCAGAGCGCTGACCTGCGGTGGCGGCGATCTGTTTGAGCTCGGTCAAAGTGGCGATGGTGTGGTCGGCGCTGATGTTCACGCGCCCGGTCTGCAAGGGTGGTGGTATGCCGCCGTCGGTGATCAAGGCGGTGCGCATGCCGACCGCATGGGCGCCGATGATGTCGTGCTCAGGCGAATCGCCGACGAATAACACCTCATTGGCGCGCAAACCCGCGCGCGACAGTGCGAGCTCAAAGAAGCGCCGGTCGGGTTTGCACGACTGCGCCGCCTCGGAACTGGTCCAGTGATCGAGATAGCGGTTCAAGCCCTCGCGGGCGATCAGCGGGGCGAGCATGTCATCGTCGATATTGGATACCACTGAGAGGTAGAGGCCGAGGTCTTTTAAGTGTGCCAGCGTGTCGATGCAATCATGTTTGAGCGCCAGACAGTCGACGATCGCAACACGATGGGCTTCGAGATACCAGTCGTGTACCGCCGCATCATGCGGCGCGTGCAACAACTCTGCGAAGCGCTTGAAGGTGTCGTGGAAAAAATCGGCATGCAGGTAATAGGCGCGCTCGGCATAGGCGAAACTCATGTCGCGCGAGGCCTGGCCATGGGCATCCTTGATCTGCTCGTTGCTGGCTTGGACCCCCAGACGCGCAACCGCCTCCATGAGCAGCGCCACGGTCACGCGCGGCACGTTGCGATAGCTGAACAAAGTGCCGCCCAGATCGAAAAATACGCCCTGCATGGCTAGCGCCTCAGTTGATCACGCTGGCGAGACGGCGACGCCAGCCATCGTCGGTGAAATCCATCTTGATCGGCGTGACCGCAATCGCCTTGTCGGCGATGGCGTGCAGATCGGTGTCAGGCAACTCATTGCCGGTGGTATAGGCAATCTTGACCCAGTAATAGGGCTGCGCGCGGGCATCGATGCGCGGCACGATGGAGAACGAGCCCGCTGGGCGCCGACCTTGGGTGGTGAGTCGCACCCCGCTGACTTCGGCGACCGGCACGTCGGGGAAATTGACGTTGATGAAGGAGCCTGCGGGCCACTGCTCCAGGCTGACGAGTTTGCGCAGCAGGTCGGGGCAATAGGCCGTTGCTGGTGCAAAATCGGCGACCGCGCCGGGCGCGCGCAATTGCGACAGCGCGATGGCGCGGATGCCGAACAAAGTACCTTCCATGGCCGCGGCTATCGTGCCCGAATAGGTCACATCTTCGGCCAGGTTGGCGCCGCTATTGATGCCCGACAGCAGCAAGGTCGGTGGTGTGTCGCCCATCACCTGGGAGAGCGCCATCAGCACACAATCGGTCGGCGTACCGGCCACTTGAAAGTGACGCGCATCGAGTTGCCGCATGCGAATCGGCAAGGTCAGGGAAATCGAATGACCGGCGCCACTTCGTTCCTGATCGGGCGCCACCACCCACACGTCGTCGGTGATGGTCAGCGCCATCTGCTCCAGCAGAGTTATGCCCGGCGCATGGATGCCATCGTCATTGGTGATGAGAATACGGTGATGGGGGTGCGATTTACTCATGGGCGCCAGTATAACGACTTCATGCGAGGTGCCGAACTCAGCGGGTCAGCCATCGCAGCAGCGGTAGATAGAGTGTATTGGGCAGTAGCGCCAGTAGTTTCATGACGCGGGTAAATCGCTGCGGAAAATGGCTTTCAAACAGACCGCGCGTGAGACCTGCGACGATGGCCTGCGCGGCTGCTTCGGCGTCGATGAGCGCCGGCATGGGAAACGGATTGGCGGCCGTCAGCGGCGTGCGTACGAAGCCCGGGTTGATCAGATAGACATCGATACCGCGCCCATGCAGTTCCAGGTACAAGGCCTCGGCCAGGTTGTTGAGCGCCGCCTTGGTCGGGCCGTAGGCCAGGCTGCGCGGTAGCCCGCGGTAACCGGCCACGCTCGACACCAGGGCCAGGCCACCGTGGCCGGCGGCAAGCAGGCGTGGCAGCACGGCGGCGAGCGTGTTGTAGACGCCGGTCAGATTGGTGTCGACGATGCGTCGCGCGTCTTCGAGTGCAAAATCATCAACCGTTTGTGGCACGTAGTCGCCGGCCAGCATCACGACCAGGTCGTAACCGCCCCAGCGTTCGACCAAGGCCTGCTCGGCGTGGACGATACTGGTCGCGTCGGTGACATCGAGCGGCAAGGCGCAGGCACGTGCCGGGCCGAGCGATGCGACCTGCTGCTCGAGTTCAAGCGCGCGCCGTGCCGATAGCGCCACGCGCGCACCGCGCCCATGCAAGTGCTGAGCAAGCGCCGCACCGATGCCGCTGGATGCGCCGATCAGCCACACGCGTTGCGCTGGCCAGTCGCCGATGGCGCGGTTCAATGCCACGGTGTCATCGTCAGGCCGGCTTGTAGTGGCCGTTTGCGGCCGCGCATGAGCGCTGTGCAGGCGCCGGCCTTCAGCACACAGGGCAGGAGCGCATAGAGCAGCGTCAGACTCTGTACGGCACTGCTCGATGGCGTGGTGCGTGCGTCATAACCCAACATGGCGAGCACGGGCAGGGTCAGGCCGGCGGCCAGTGCGAGATTGAGTTTGGTGACCAAGGCCCAGAGTCCGAAGTAGGCGCCGCCCGGATAGCCGCGGCCGTGCGCCGACTCGTGATCGATGGTGTCGGCGAGCAGCGCTGGTGGCAGGGCCAGGTCCGCGCCGAGCGCGAGTCCCGACAACGTACAGATGAAGAAATAGGGCAGCACATCACCCGTACCGAGAAACGCGGCCCACACAAAGGCCACGATCGACGCCAGCATGCCGAGCAACCAGGCGCGGGTCTTATCCGTGCGGCGCGCGAGCCACGGCCACAACGGCATCGCCACCACGCCGGCCGCGAAGTACACGAATAAAAAAGCGGCGCCCAGATCCTCACGTCCAATCACATCGTCGACATAGAACAACACCAGCGTAGCGGGAATGGCATTGGCGGTGCCGTTCAACATGAACACCGTCAACAGGCGACGCAGTGCCGGGTTGG
>JANMJF010000246.1:0-6422 GCA_031371245.1 Pseudomonadota bacterium
GCTGATGGCCTTCAGATCGACGCGCTGGCCGCGGTGTTCGAGCAAGCCATCGGCCAGCTGATGTTCCTGAAAAACCTTCTGGATGGTCTGCAGATAGTAGTCGGCGGAAAGATCCATCACCGCCAGGTACTCGTCGTAAAACTTGCGATGGGCGGTCACGGGGTCGCCGTCGCCCGACACCAGGTTCTGATAGAGATTCTTGTGCGCGTCGAGATGCCGATCGAGGTTCATGGTCATGAAACCGGTTAGCTGCAGAAAGCCCGGATAGACGCGCCGCATTGCCCCCGCGTTGGGAAATGGCACGCTCATGATGACGTTCTTCTGGAACCACGACAGCGGTTTGCTCTTGGCCAACAGGTTGGGCTGGGTCGGGCTGCGGCGGGTATCTATCGGGCTACCCATGATCGTGACCGTGGCCGGTTGGCAAGGGTCATCGGCCACCGCCAGCAGCGCCGTTGCCGCCAACACCGCCGGCCCTGGTTGGCAAACGGCCACCACGTGCAGATCGGGCCCAAGCTCGCGCATAAAACCCATGACGTAATCGATGTAATCATGCAAATCGAAGTGTCCGTCAGCTGGAGCGACCTCGCGGGCGTCCGTCCAATCGGTGATGTAAACGTCGAAATCCTCCAGCAGGGCGCGCACCGTGCCACGCAACAAGGTCGCGAAATGACCGGACATTGGCGCCACGACCAGCAATTTGGGCGCGCTCTTGAAACGCGGTGGCAGCGCGCTGGTGTCACGTTTGAAATGCAAGAGCTGACAGAACGGCTGGCGCGTGACGATTTCTTCCGTGATCGCGATGCGGCCACCGTGACACAGCACTTCGCGGATACCGAATTCGGGCTTGGCGTATTTGCGCGTCAGCCCGTCGAAGACTTCCAGCGCCGCCGAGGTGGCCTTGGCTTGATAGGTGTAGGAAAGCGGGTTGGCAGGGTTGTTCAGCATCGCGCGGCCCATACTGGCCGCTGCACGCCACGGTTTCACTGCGGCGTGGGTCCACTCGTAGACGTGGTAGAGCATTTAAGGCAGTCCTCGTTAGAGTTTCGTTGCGCTACTGAACATCGCCTGCGGATGCAGCTACCGCAATGCAGCATACGACAGGCGCGTGTCACTGCCTAGCGCAACTCGACGAAGATTCACAATTGTGTGGGTGGCATCTCGTGCCGACCTTGACGCCACGGTTGTCCGTACCAATGCTATGAACTCACCGCAGCCGGGTTAGCGGCCGCGATCACTGCCTTGCGCACTATCAATAAGGAGCAGTCATGCCGCTCGAACGACTCGACCACTATTTCGTCTACGCCTCCGACCTCGAAGTCTCGCGTCGTTTCTACAACGACGTGCTGGGACTAGCGAGCGGACCGCGCCCTGAATTCGGCTTTCCTGGCTACTGGTTTTATCTGGAAGACCGACCGGTAGTGCATGTCGGCAACGACAAATTCGAAGGCGGCTATGTCTATGCCGACGGCAAGCGAACCATCGTCGGACCTACCGGCCCGGTCGATCACATCGCATTTCGTGGCAATGACATCGACGACTTCCTGGCCCGCTTCGAGCGTATGGGCGTCGCGTTCCAGCGCCGTGAGGTGCCGGATTTCCGCCTCAGCCAGTTGTTCGTCAAAGACCCGGAAGGCGTCACTATTGAGCTCAATTTTTTCCACAACTGACGCGACTGTTTGGCTCCGCGCCATGCATGCGCTTGCGCGCCTGTGGGGGAGCGCCGTGTTGATGGTGCTGGCAGCAGCTTGCGGCGCCACTGCCATCACCTCCCCCGCGTGTTCGTGCTCTGGCCGGCACGCAGCGTCGTGGCTATAGTCCAAACTCAAATGACTATTACCGGGAGCACACCACCGTGAAATTCAGTCTGCACGTTCAGACCCGCATCACCGACTGGCAAGTCATCAAGTATCTCGAAGACCTGGGCTACGACGCCGCGTGGGTGCCCGACACACAGATGATGTGGTCGGACTGCTACGCGACCATGGCGCTGGCTGCGGTCAATACTTCACGTATTCGCATTGGCACCGGCGTCGCCATCGCTGGCACCCGCATTGCCCCGACCACCGCCGCTGCCATCGCTTCGATCAATGCCTTGGCGCCGGGACGCATTTTTCTTGGCATTGGTACCGGACACACTGCCATGCGCGTCATGGGCCAGGATCCCTTACCGATCGCCGAATTCCGCGACTACCTGCGGGTGGTGCGCAGCATGTTGGCGGGCAAGGAAACCGATTTCACCTACCGCGATAAAACCACCTCCATCGTCTGGCAGGACCATGGCCCGGGTTTTCGCAATATCGACACCCCGATCCCGATTTATGTTGCTGCCAACGGCCCGCGCGCACTGCGCACTGCGGGGACCTATGGCGATGGCCTGGTGTCGATTTTCAACGAACAGAAGGAGGTGCTCGACTACAACCTGAAGTACGTCAACGAAGGCGCGAGCAAGGCCGGTCGCGATCTACGCAACTATCACACCGTCACAGTGACCAATGCCGTGGTGCTGCGTGCCGGTCAGAAACTCACCGATGAAGCCGTGATTGAACGGGTCGGATCGTGGGTGGTGACAGCGCTGCATTTTGTCTATGAGATCTGGCGCTATACCAAGAACGACGAAGTCGTGCCGCAGTATATGAAGGGCATCTGGGAGGAGTACGTCGACCATGTGAACAATTTTCCGCTGCCGCCGGAGAAGCGCCATCAGTTAATCCACGAAGGCCATTGCAGCTACTTCGCGCCCGGCGAGCGTAAGTTTGTCACGCCCGCCATGATCGACGGCACAACGATGGTAGGCAGCCCGAGCGAAATCGCCGAGAAGATTCGTAGCGCCGAGAACAACGGCCTGCGCGAAGTAAGTCTGCTGCCACCACTGAAGCACCTACGCGAAGTGGCCAAGGAATTCGCCGAGCAGGTCATCCCGCTGTGCTGAAAGCCTGGCGCGATGCCGGCGTGGGTCGGTGTCGCGTCAAGCCGCGTGTCAGGCCACGATGATGTGTTCGCGTGTGATGATGAAATCGAGCGGAATCGTCAGGAAATTCTGTTCATCGGCGCGGGTGTTTTGGTATTCCTGGCTGCGCGCCGACTCCCGCATGGCCTGCGTGTTCTCGAACCAAGTCAGAGCGAAACCATCCAGGGCCGGCGGCGTCTCGCGGCCATAGGCTGCCGCCCGTGTGTGGCTCTGCACGTAGCGCATGACGGTCTTGATCGATGCAGCCAGCGGTCCGTGGGTAGTCATCCAGTAGTGCTGGAAAGCAGCCACCGACATGGCGGCCTTCCTGGTCACGAACTCGACATTCTTGACGCCACCGGCCGGCACCGGACCGTCCTTGATGACGTGATCCTGGGTGTAGACCTGAACGAAATCTGCCATGTCGACAAAGTTCGGCTCGTCGGCCAGCACCGCTTGCAGTTGTGCCGTGCCCGGCAGCGCGCGCAGCGATTTGCTGTCGTCGAACCATAGCTCGGCAAGACCATCGGCGGCCGACTGTCCTTTGCGATAGCCACTGAGCAAGGTGTGCGATTGCACATAGCGGCGCAGCCCCGGCAAGCGACATACGATCGCAGCATGCTCGTGCAACCAATAACGTTGAAAATCTTCGACGCTCATGCCGGACTTGCGCTGCAAGACCGAAACAACTTTGATCATGGCTTTCACTCCTTCACGGGAAATATGGGCGTGCGCTTGAGGCTCTGCTCATGCCGTGGCACCATGCTGACGCGCGGCGTGAGCGTAACGCAAAGTGCCTGACCACGCCGCCGGTGGCACCTACAAAGGCAATGCTCATGCGGTCGCAACGACTGACTCTCTGTGTTTTATTGTTCGGCTTGAGCCTGGCATCGCACGCAGGAGCCGCACCCACCATTACCGGCGCGTGGACGCTGGACGAAAAAGGCAGCGCCGATCCCGACAAACTCTTTAAAGGCAAATTGCGCCGTGATGCCTATCCGGTGCCGCATATGCAAAGCGGTGGTGAACGCAGTACACCTTACGATCTGAATCAGCTCGCCTATTGGGAAACGGTACGCGACGGCAAGGACGCACACCCGTCCAGAAACTTGCGTCGCCTCGGCATTGCCTATCCCATGGTCAAAGCCGTGCGCCTCGACATCGCCGAAGAAGTCGACGGCTACCGCCTAACCTACGACACCGATCTGCCGCGTAGCGTGCGACCCAATGCGAACGGCAAAGTATTTTCCGCCAAGGGCGATGAACTGGTGCAGGACACCTTCGGCTTCACCCTCACTTACTGGGACAACGATACCCTGGTAGTCGAGGCCGACGCGCCGGAAGGCGGCAAGGTCATCGAGCGACTCACTGTTCGCGAGAACCCGCATCAACTCGAATACGTGGTGCGCGTGGAGTTGCGAATGTTACCGCAACCGGTCGAGGTCAAACGGCTGTTTAATCCCGCCGGCACGCACTGAACGCGCGCGCTGCGCGTTACAGCGCGTTGGCGAGTTCGTCGCGAAACTTCGGGTGGGCGATGCCGATCAAGGCATCGGCGCGCGCCCACAGGCTCTTACCACGTAGCCGCGCAATGCCGTATTCGGTGACGATGTAATCGATGCAATAGCGCGGCGTGGTAACCACACTGCCGGGCGCCAACATGGCGACGATCTTTGAGCGCGCATCCTCAGCGGTGGTTGCAGGCATCGCGATGATCGATACACCGCCGTCGGACAAGGCCGCCGCCTCGATGTAATCCAGACTGCCGCCGACGCCGCTGATCTGCACCGGCCCCAAGGTCTCACCATTGCTCTGGCCCATGAGATCCACTTCAACCGAGGAGTTGATCGAGACGAAGCGCGGCAGGGCCGCTAACGCCAGCGGATTGTGGGTGACATCCAAGCCGCTCATCTCGATGCGCGCATTGCCATTGCAGTAGTCATACAGGCGCGGATCACCGGCCAACTCACCATTGATGACACGTGGCTGGTGCTTCACACCCTCGAGAAAATCGACCAGGCTGCGCGACAACATGCCGGAATAGAGATTGACCGCAGGGATCTCACATAAGCGTTTCAAGACCCGGTCCGGCACCGCACCGATGCCGAACTGTACCCAGGCTTTGGCCGGGATCAGACTCAGCACATACTCGATAATCTTCTCATCGCGCGGCTCGGGCTCGCCGGTGTCGTACTGCGCGAGCGGATGATCGGCTTCGAAGCCATAAGTAATGCGATCGAGCGCCACCCGCGCATTGCCGGCGGTAACCGGCATATTGGGGTTCATTTCTGCGATCACCATCGAAGCCTGCTCGATAAAATGCTGATTCGGCCCGACCGAGAGACCGAGGCTGACGCTGCCATCGGCTTGCGGCAAGGAAGTCTGCACCACCACTACGTCGGGGCTGATCGGGCCACCACGGCGCACGACACGGGTCAGATCGCTCAACCGGATCGGTACAAAGCTGACCTTGCGCCTGTCGTTCTCCTTGAACAGCGGCCGCAAGCGCGGCGCCGCCTGCCAGGTCAGATAGTGGAAGTGTTCGCCCAGCCCGCGCTCAAGAAAACCGTAGCCTCCGAGTGACAGGCCTGATGCCACCGTCAGCTTCGTGAAGCGCTCGACGCCGGCGCTGAAGGCACGGTAGAACTCGCGCGGCTCGGCGCAGGCGCCGGGCAGGATCAGCACGGATTCATCGGCAATGGCCGCTACTGCGGCTGCGGGTGCCACTACTTTCATATCGCTTCCAGTATCATCACACAACGCCCCAAGCGGGCCGCGCGAGTGTAACGCGAAGCGCCCCTGGGCGCGTACTCGGCACCCATACAACTACACCCTGAAAGAGGAGTCATTCCATGGCCGGTCTGTTGCAGAACAAAGCGATCATCATCACCGGCGGCAGTACCGGCATTGGTCGCGCCACGGCGTTGCGTGCTGCTCAGGAAGGCGCACACCTGACCATCGCCGACATCAATGTAAAAGACGGCGAAGCCGTAGTGGCAGAGATCAAAAACGCCGGCGGCACCGCGCAACTGGTCAAGACCGATGTCACCAAGAGCGCCGATGTGCAGGCCATGATCGCGGCCACCGTCAGCGCCTATGGCCGTCTCGATGGCGCATTCAACAACGCCGGCATCGAAGGTCATTTCACCAGCATCACGAAAATGACCGAGGAAGAATACGACCGCACCGTCAACGTCGATCTGAAGGGCGTGTGGCTGTGTGTGAAATATCAGATCGAACAATTCCTCAAACAAGGCAGCGCCGGCAGCATCGTCAGCACCGCCTCAGTGGCGGGCCTGGTCGGCACCCGCGGTGGCAGCGCCTATTGCGCGGCCAAACACGGCGTCGTGGGCCTGACCAAGTGCGCGGCGCTCGAATTCGCGCGCAAGGCCATTCGCGTCAACGCAGTGTGCCCCGGCATCATCCAGACGCCGATGGTCGATCGCATGACGGCCGCCACTGGCATCGTGCC
>JANMJF010000728.1:0-2231 GCA_031371245.1 Pseudomonadota bacterium
GACGAAGGCCGAACGGCCACGGCCGCGCAGCCACCACAGCGCAAGCACCAGCAGATGCACCAACGGCAGTGGGTAGGCGAGCAGGCCCAGCAGATGACCACGCATCGCCGCGCCGCGCTGGTCGGCAGCAGGGCGTTGTGCACCGCTGGGCGGCGACGGATTGCCCAACAAGGTCAACCCGCCAACCACCGCCGCAATCCAGCCCGCGAGCAACATGAATACGCCGAAGTTCACGCCGACGGCATAGTCGCCGATGTCATCGGTGACGATGAGTTCGGCTTTCTCCACCCGCGTGCCGTCATTGCGCTCGGCGGCAAGCTGCGCGTCGATCAGAATGCGGCCGTCGGCCGGCGCCATGAATTTTGGAAAATCGTAATGCAGGGTCAAATGCCCGCCGCCTGCTTGCGTAATGTTTGCCCCGGCGCGATGCGCGCTGGCGGCATGGGTATCGCGCGACTCATTCATGAGTCCCTGACCTAGCGCGTCGCTGATCTTGATGGTGACGGGCACGGCATGGGCGGGCTTGGCGGCTGGCGTGTCGGTCGCTTTCAAGGCCACCACTAACGCAACACGCGCATGGCGAGCGGCGGTCAGCGCCAAAGGCATGCCGGACAGCGGCGCGTCGGCGGCCAACGGCAGCACACGCGATGGGCTGCCGTGCCAGGTGTGCCAAGCGGCGCTGCCCAAGGGCGCACAGCTGCCGAGCAGACTAGCGAACCCGGCAACGGCGGCAAACAGGGCGGTGTGATTCAAGTGCGTGCGGGGCGGATTCATGGCGCGGCATTGTAGGTGAAAGGTTTGCGCGGGATGCGGTCGACGCGCCGCCCGTGATCACTCATCATTCGCCGGCCGGCAACGGTAGTCACCAACGCGCAACCGCTGCGGCACACACACGCCGCTCAGCAAATCATCGCCCGCCTGCCGGGAAAGGACAGCAGCTAACGCCCGTCGTTTGCGCACGCTATGAGCAAACCCTCAACCGCGCCGTCTGGAATATTCGGCTGGCTGGAGCGCAATGTGTTCGCGCTCGGACGCGAGATGCGTCTGTCCTATCTGCCGCCGCTAATGGTCTATGTCGCGGCCGGCATCTCCGGCCTGACCGCCATCGTCGGCACCTTTTTCGTGAAGAGCTATCTGGGCCTGTCGGCCGAGTTTCTCGCCGCGCTTGGCTTCTGGGCCGGCCTGCCGTGGGCGCTCAAGATGCCGCTCGGCCATCTGGTCGATCTGATGTGGAAGTGGAAGGGCCTGCTGGTGTTGCTGGGCGCGGGTCTGATCGCGCTCAGTCTCGCCATCATGATCGGCCTGCTCGCCGCGCCCGCGACGATGCGCACGGTGATGCCAGCCGAAACCTGGTTCGTGTTGACCGCGCTGCTTGCACCCATCGGCTATGTGATTCAGGACGTGGTGGCCGATGCCATGACGGTCGAGGCGGTACCGCGCGTCGACGCCGACGGCCAGCCGCTGCCCGCCGAGCAGCGCGTTCTCATGCACACCACCATGCAGACTCTCGGCCGGGTCGCCATCATTGGCGGCGGTGTGCTGGTATCGCTGGTCAATGTGGTGTTGCTGGCGGGGGTCGAAGCGCTGGCCGCCGACGACAAGCTGGCGGCCTATCTGCGCATCTACCAATACGCGCTGATCATCCCGTTAGTATCGATACTTGGGGTCGCGCTGGCCGGGCGCATACGCCGTCGCGACGAACGCCAATTGACCGCGCGCGGCTATCAGCCCGCGCAGGTCGCGAACCTGCTGGCAGTACACGGCGAGCGGCCGGCGGTGAACTGGGGCATCCTGCTCGGTGGTCTCGGCTTCGCAGCAGTGTCGCTAGCGGTGGGACTGGGCAAGGTGCCCGGCGCGCAGGAGATCGTGTTTGCCGCCTCGCTCAGTATCGTGGTGTTCCTGATGTGGCGATTGCTCGGCGCGCTGCAAGCCGAAGCGCGCGCGACCTTGGTCGGAACCGCCGTGGTGATCTTCGTGTTCCGTGCCATGCCGGGCCCGGGCTCGGGCTCGACCTGGTGGATGATCGATCAGCTCGGTTTCGACGAATCCTTTCTGGCACGCTTGTCGGCCATCGCCAGTATCTTGACCCTCGCTGGCCTGTTCGTGTTCCGACGCTTCATGGCCGAGCGGCCCATCACCAGCATCGTCGCCTTCCTGACCATCATCGGCACGCTACTGTCGCTACCGATACTCGGCATGTACCACGGCCTGCACCTGTGGACCGCCGCCCA
>JANMJF010000793.1:0-3161 GCA_031371245.1 Pseudomonadota bacterium
ATGTCCTGGCACGAATGTGCGAATGAATTTGCACCTACGGGAAGACGAATCTATCCGCTGCGCTAATCCTGCAACGATGTCCAGATCTGATCGAATTCCAGGTGGTGATCGTTGAACAACTGCACCAGAGTGGGATCGAAATGCCCATGGGGATCGATGCGCTCGTCACCCTTGGTCAAGATGCTGACCGCCTGGGCGTGGGAGAAAGACGGCTTATAGGGGCGCTCGGAACGCAGTGCGTCGTAGATATCAGCGAGCTGCACGATGCGCGCCGACATCGGTATCTTGTCGCCGGCAATCTTATTCGGATAGCCCGTGCCATCCCATTTTTCATGGTGATAGAGCGCAATCTCGGCACCCAGCGACAGCCGCGGCGAAGCGGTCAGGATCTGATAGCCATACTCGGTATGGCGATTCATCTCTTCGCGCTCTTCGGGGGTCAGCGGGCCTTTTTTCTTCAAGACCGCTGCATCGACGCTCATTTTGCCGACATCGTGTAATTGCGCGCTGTAGCGCAGCTCATCGCACCAGTCATTGTCCAGACCTAGGCGCTTGGCGATGGCGTAGCTGTATTCGTTGACGCGCAGGATGTGATTGCCGGTTTCCTCATCGTGGATTTCGGCGGCGCGGGCCAGCAGCGTGACCGATACTTTGAAAGCTGCTTCGGTCTCTTCCTGCAGGGCGGCGATGCGCGTGCGCTGCTCGGCGAGCTGGCGGTTACGGGTGCTGAGGGTTTTGTTCTTGGCGCGGATCTGGTCGAGCATCTCGGCGCGTTCGATGGAGTGGCCGACTACGCGCGCGATCGGTGCAACCAGCTGTTCGACATCACGCGGAAAGGCGGTCAGCTTCCTGCTCTTGCCACTGCGGCGGTTGATGAGTTGCACCACGCCGATCACATCGTTCTGCAAGTTGCGCAGCGGGAAACAGAACATCGAATGGGTCTTGTAGTTTTTGCGCTCGAATTTGGGGTCGAACTTGTAGGGGCTGCGCGGCGCAATGTCGTAGACGTCGTCGATCAACACGGTACGACCTTTGTGCGCGACATAGCCGGCGATGGTGCCGGCGCCGATGGGCACGATGAAGTCAGCGCTTTTGACCTTGATCGCGTCGTTCTGGATGCTGGCCGGTTCCAGCCAACGTTCGCGACCGCGGGCGCGGGCGATGAAGATAGTGCCGGCCTCGGCGCCCGTCATGAGTCTGCTCTTGCGCAGCACCTTGTCCAGCAGCTGGCTGACGGACTGGTTTTTCTGGCCTTCGACGAATTGCAGAAATTCGAGAACCTGGTCTGAGCTCACGGGCTATCCTCGTGCTGATTCGTCATCGGGCCGCCTCTTGCGCGCACGACGCGGCAAGGCCGCTAAACCATAGCACAATCGCCGCGCCACAAAGTGGCGATGACGGAACACTGCGCGCCGCGCGACTGGCGGCTTCGGCTATACTCCCGGCGCCTGCAAAAATCCCGACTATCACTACCAAGCCGACACGGTTAATGATCACCTCCTTCCTTGAAATCAAGGCACTCGACCTGCCGCAACTCGAATTGGCCATGCTCGATGTGTGGGCGGCTGAGGACACCTTCAGCGCCAGCATCTCGGCGCGCGCCGACGCACCGTCGTTCACCTTCTACGAGGGGCCACCGACCGCCAACGGACGGCCGGGCATCCACCACGTCCTTGGGCGCACCATCAAGGATGTGTTCTGTCGCTACAAGACCCTCAAGGGCTTCCGCGTCGAGCGTAAGGGCGGCTGGGATACCCATGGTCTGCCGGTCGAGATCGAGGTCGAAAAAGAATTGGGCCTGGACGGCCGTGCAGAGATCGAGAAATACGGCATCGAGGCCTTCAACGCCGCCTGTCGCGCCAGTGTGTTGCGCTACAAGAAAGACTGGGACGAACTGACCCGCCGTATCGGCTACTGGGTCGATCTCGAAACACCCTATGTGACCTTCCACAACGAATATATCGAATCGGTGTGGTGGTTATTGAAGCAGATGGTCGCGCGCGATCTGCTGTTCAAGGGCTACAAGATCCAGTGGTACAGCCCCGGCAGCGGTACGGTGTTGTCCTCCCATGAGGTCAGCCTTGGCTACCAGGAAGTGACGGACCCCAGCGTCTATGTACGCTTTCGTGATGCAGTCGATCCGAGCCTTGCCTATCTGGTCTGGACCACCACGCCTTGGACCTTGATCTCGAATGTCGCGTTGGTGGTAGGCGAAGATTTGGACTACGTCACCGTGCAACAGGGCGACGAGCGTCTGGTGCTGGCGACCGCGCGTCTGTCGGCGCTGGACGGCGAGTACACCGTCATCGAACACCATCGCGGCCGCGATCTGCTCGGACGTCGCTACCTGCCGCCGTTCCAGGTTGAAGGTATCGACTATCCGGCCGACAGCTGGCGCATCTGCGGTGCCGACTATGTGACGGTCGACGACGGCTCGGGCCTGGTACACATCGCGCCGGCGTTTGGCGCCGAGGACTACGACGTCGGCCGTCGCGAGAACCTGCCGCTGGTCAATCCGGTCGCGCCGGACGGTAAGTTCACCATCGCCGTGCCGCTGGTCGCGGGTCTGTGGTTCAAAGACGCCGACCAACCCATCATGCGTGATTTGAAGGACCGCGGTCTGCTCTACAAACGCGTCGATTATGTGCATAACTATCCTCACGACTGGCGCAAGGGCACTCCCTTGATGAGTTATCCGGTGGAGTCCTGGTTCATCCGCACCACCGCCGAGAAAGACCGCCTGGTGGCGCTGAACCAGACTATCAACTGGCATCCGCCGGCGATCCGCGACGGCCGCTTTGGCAACTGGCTGGAGAACAACGTCGATTGGGCGCTGTCACGCAAACGCTACTGGGGTACGCCGCTGCCGATCTGGGTATCCGACAAGCCCGACTCCGAGTATTTCGAAGTGATCGGCTCGATCGCTGAGCTGCGCGAGAAATGCGGCAGCCAACTGCCGGAAGGCGAGGCGCTCGATCTGCATCGGCCCTTTGTCGACGCATTCACCTGGCCGGCGCCCGATGGTGGCACCATGCGTCGCGTGACGGACGTGCTCGATGTGTGGTTCGACTCCGGCGCCATGCCCTTCGCTCAATGGCATTATCCATTCGAGAACAAAGATGCTTTCGAGCGTAACTTCCCGGCTGATTTCATTTGCGAAG
>JANMJF010000025.1:0-14355 GCA_031371245.1 Pseudomonadota bacterium
GTCTGGATATAGTCATTCATCGAATCAGTGACTTCGACATGGCGCCCATCGACTTTGATATGCATGGTTCTCTCCTGGTAGTCCTATATCTCAAAATTCTGGCCCGTTCGAGCGATAGCGAGGCTCATGCGATGCGCTTTCTTTCATTGGACGGCGGTATCGACATGGCTTCACGGTACTTCGCGACGGTCCGTCGCGCCACCTGCACGCCCTGGTCGGACAACAGCGCGGCGATTTTGTGATCGCTCAAAGGCTTCTGCACGTTCTCAGCCGCGATCAGTTTCTTGATCACGGCGCGGATAGCGGTTGAGGAGGCCTCGCCGCCCAAGGTGGTGCTGACGTGGCTGGAAAAGAAATACTTAAGCTCAAAGATACCGCGCGGTGTGTGCATATATTTGCGTGTGGTGACGCGTGAGATGGTCGATTCATGCATTTCCAGCGTCTCGGCGATGTCATGCAATACCAGCGGTTTCATCGCTTCCTCGCCGTGTTCCAGGAACGCGCGCTGCCGCTCAACGATCGCAGTGGCGACCCGCAACAGGGTCTCGCTGCGGCTTTGCAGGCTCTTGATGAACCAGCGCGCCTCCTGTAGATGAGTCCGCAAAGAGGAATTGCCCTCGCTGTTATCGGCCCGTTTGATCATCGAGGCGTAATAGGGATTGACACGCAGCGGCGGCATGGTCTCAGCGTTGAGTTCGACCCGCCAGCGATCTTTGTACTTGTAGACGAACACGTCGGGCACGATGTATTCGGTTTGTTCGTCACTGTATTGCGCGCCGGGGCGTGGGTTCAGCGATTGGATAAGCGCGATAACCTTGGCCAGATCTTCGCGGGCAATTTTCAGGCGGCGCATGAGCTGGTTGTAATCACGTGCGGCGAGCATGTCCATGAAATCCGCGACACAGCGCTGGCTCTCGGTCAACCACGGTGTGTCGTTCGCCAATTGCGCGAGCTGCAATAGCAGGCATTCGCGCAGATTGCGGGCCGCCACACCGGCCGGCTCCAGGCCCTGCACCAGGCGCAGGATAGCCTGCACCTCATCACTCTCAATGAGGTCACCAATGGCCACGCTGACCGTCGCCGCCAATTCTTCCAAGGGACTGGTGAGATAACCGGTGGCATCGAGATCGTCGACAATCGTCACCGCGATCGCGCGATCGCGGTCGCTCAAGGGCGTCAGATTCACCTGCCAGAGTAAGTGTTCGCGCAATGAAGGTGGGCTGACACTGGCGCGCTCGAAATCGGAGTCCTCACCGTCGCGGCTGCCGGTGCTTGAGCCGGACGAGGTGAGGGTGTCGTAGATCTCGTCCCAGTCGCTATCGACTGGAAGTTCGTCGGGAATATCGTCGGTGACGGAACGGGCTTCCACTTCGCCCGGGTCACCGCCGCCGACTTCGAAGCTCGACTCGAAGCTGGCTTCGGATTCGCCGTCATTGCCACCACCACCAGCGGCGGTAGTGTCGCCGGGGCTGAAGCTGGGGTCTTCGTAGTCGTCGGCGCCGTCGACCAGTTCAAGCATCATGTTCGATTCCAGCGCGTCCTGGATTTCGACCGAGAGCTCCATGGCAGACAGCTGTAACAGGCGGATAGCCTGTTGCAGCTGCGGCGTCATCGTCAGATGCTGACCGAGCTTCAATTGCAGGGATTGCTTCATATCCTCCCGGTTAACCGTTAATTCAAGAATGCATTCGACGCTATACTAGCTCACCCGGGCTTTGCTTGGATCAATAATTGCATAGCTGGTCGCGTACGGGCGGGAAGCCAAGCACGGTGCTCGTGATCGATCTTCGGCCGCGGAAGGCCAGGCTTTACAGCTTGAAGCTTTCGCCGAGATAGACGCGCCGCACCTTCTCATCGGACAGGATGGCCTCTGCGTCCCCCTCGGCGATGATGGTGCCCTCGTTGACGATATAGGCGCGGTCGCAGATGCGCAGGGTTTCCTGCACATTATGATCGGTGATCAGCACACCGATGCCCATTTGCTTGAGGTGACGGATGATGCGCTGGATGTCGCCGACTGAGATCGGATCGACGCCGGCAAAGGGTTCGTCGAGCAGGATGAAACGGGGTTCGGTGGCCAGCGCCCGGGCAATCTCGACCCGCCGGCGCTCACCACCCGACAGCGACATCCCCAAATTCTGCCGGATATGTTCGATGTGGAATTCCTGCAGCAGGGCGTCGAGCCGGCGTTGGCGCTGGTGCTGGCTCAGCTCGGCAATGATCTCCAGCACGCCCATGATGTTCTGCTCGACCGTCAGCTTGCGGAACACCGACGCTTCCTGGGGCAGATAGCCCAGACCCTTGCGCGCCCGTACATCCATCGGTAGACGGGTCAGGTCCTCGGTATCCAGGTGGATGGACCCTCCCTCGCTCGGGATCAGGCCCACGATCATATAGAAGCTGGTGGTCTTGCCGGCGCCATTCGGGCCGAGCAGACCGATGACCTCGCCACTCTGCACCGACAGGCTGACGTCTTTCACGACCCTGCGCGAACGGTAGGTCTTGGCCAGATGGCGGACTGCGAGCACGCTCACAGCACACGATCCGTCAGGCTCGGTCGGGGACATGGCCGGAGTCGCTGACTACGGCGGTTCGCGGTCGTCGAGGCGGCGTTCAGGGTGTGGTGACGGCCGGCTTGGCGTCCGAACTCGTTTCACGCTTGGCCGCTGGCGCGGTCTTGCCCGGCGCGGCATCGACCGCCTTCTTCTTGGGCGGGATGATGATGCGCACCCGTCCACTGCCATCCTTGGGATAGTGGTCCTTATCGGCCTGGTCGGCCCGCGCCGAGCGCGCCGTGATGATGCTTTTCTTAGTGTCGTAATTGATACGGTGGCCTTCAAACAGACGCTCGCCCTGGGTCACGCGCGCTTTTTCGATGAGATTCAAAAGGCTCTGCTCAGCGTGATATTCGATCCGCAGCGCCTGACCGTGCATGTCGTCGTCATGATCTGGGGTCTGCTTGAAGGTCGCCGGGCGGCCTTCGAGGTAGGCGTCCTTGAGGTCTTTGTCGGCCGTGAAATTGACCCGTAAGCGGTCTCCCGTCATGTGTATGGAGCCTTGGTCGACTACTACGTTGCCGACGTAGACAGTGGTGTGTTCCTCGTCGTCGAGTTCGGCGAAGTCGGCCTCGATCTGCACCGGCTGTTGAGCGTCCGTCGACAGCCCATGGACCGGACCGGCGAACATCGCCAGCACCAGCAGGGCGCTGTCAACTTTGCGGCTTGACGACTTCATGTCTTGCTCTTACTTGATTCAATAATTCGAGACGTTCATACGTGAAATTGGCGCGCATGCCGATGGAGTGGGCCACCGTGCCAGGCGCAATGATGGTGGTCGGGGTAGCGGACTCCGCATATTGTTCCTTCGGCAATACCCGCAGTTCCGACGTCAAGACCTGATATATGCGCTGGCCGGCGGTGTTCTGGCGCCAGATTTCGACCGGACCATGGAGCAGCACGACTTCGTTGCCCGCGCTCACCCAGCCGCGCTCGGCGACGACATGCCACGGTTCGGGCGTGCCATTGTAAATCTCCAGGTGCGGGCTGGCCAATTCCGTGGAATCGTCGTCCGCGAAATGTTCCAGACGTTCGGCGCGCAATACATTGGCGATTTCGCCGAGCGGACCCAGCGTGCGACGAGTCATATTATCGATGTAGTAGTCGGGCTCGTGCAGGCGCCGCGCGACGGCATTGCGCTCCTCAAGTTCGAGCCGATGCAACATCCAGAAGCTACCAACGCTGAGCAGCAGCACGGCGAGTGCGGTCAGCCAGGCGTTCATAGCGGTGCGCCGGCCGCAGCCCCGCCGGTATCCGTTGTGGCCCGCTCAGCACCCTGCGGCTGCTCGGCTTCGTCGCCCCGCACTAAACGACCCGCGCCCTCAGCAGATCATGCATGTTCAACACACCGATCAGGCGTTGGCCCTCGGCCACCACCAGCAGCGCGTTGATTTTGTGCTCTTGCATGAGCGCCAAGGCCTCGGCCGCCAGCAGATCACGACCCGTCGTCTTGCAGTTGCGAGTCATGACGTCTGTCATGCGCGCCGAGCGGATATCGTGATTGCGCTCGAACACCCGACGCAGATCGCCATCGGTAAAGACCCCCACCAGCCGCCCGTCATCATCGACCACCGCCGTCAGACCGAGACCCGAACGGGTCATTTCGACCACCGCGTCGGCCACCGGCGCGTCGGGACGCACAACGGGCATCGCAGCGCCGGAATGCATGAGGTCATCGATTTTGAGCAGGCGCCGGCCCAGCGCGCCGCCGGGATGGGCGCGGGCGAAATCGCGCGCAGTGAAGCCGCGCACTTGAAGCATGGCGATGGCGAGCGCGTCGCCCATCGCCAGCGCGGCGGTGGTGCTCGACGTCGGCGCCAGACCAAGCGGGCAGGCTTCCTCACGGACGTCGACCAGAATATGCACTGAGGCACTAGTCGCCAAGGTCGATTGCGCATTGCCGGTGATGCCGACCAGCGGCACACCCAGCCGCTTGATCATGGGGATGAGTGTCGTCAGTTCCTCGGTCTCACCGGAATTGGACAGCGCCAGCACTACATCACTCGCGGTAATCATGCCCATGTCGCCGTGGCAGGCCTCGCCGGCATGGACAAAGAAGGCTGGTGTGCCGGTACTGGCCAGGGTCGCGGCAATCTTGCCGCCGATATGACCCGATTTGCCCATGCCGAGCACCACCACGCGCCCGCTGCAATTGAGCATGGCGCGCACGGCGGCGACAAAACTCTCGTCAACTCGCGCCACCAGCTCCGCCACCGCACGCGACTCGATTTCGAGTACCGCGCGCCCCATTTCGACGAGCGCAGCGTTATCCGGCTGGCGGTTGTTCGGTAGATTTTTGCTCACGTTGCTCATGACAGCCGGGCAGGCGGCTTCGTTCCGAAGGGGTAGGGAGTGTGCGGGCCTGCGCCCATGGGTTCGTTCAAGGCGCAACTTCAACACGCCGCGAATGATGCCAGATCAAGCCCGTTTACGACATCCGTGGTGCGCGCACGCCACTCTATAATCGCGCCTACCCAGGATCACGGAAGCCATGCTTTGAAAGCCATGATACTCGCCGCTGGTCGCGGCCAGCGGCTCGCGCCGTTGACCGATACGCTACCCAAGGCGCTGGTTGAAATCGGCGGCACGACGCTCATTGAACGCCATCTTGCGCGACTTGCGACGGCGGGGATCTGCGACATCGTGATCAATGTCTGCCATCTCGGCCCATTGATCGAAGCGCATCTCGGCGACGGTTGTGCCCACGGTGTGACCATCGCCTACTCGCGCGAACCCGATGGACCACTGGAAACCGGTGGCGGTATCGCGCGCGCGCTACCACTGCTCGGCGATGAACCCTTCCTGGTGATCAACGCCGATGTGTGGACCGACTTCACGTTCCGCTTCGCCTCGACACCGCTCAGTCCGGCGCACCTCGTCCTGATCGAGAACCCCCCGCATCACCCGGCCGGCGATTTCAATCTGCGCGGTGCTCGGGTCGGGCGCGGCGCACCCTATACCTACACTTACGCTGGTATCGGTGTGTTCGCGCCGAGCTTGTTTCGCGACCGCGATGCAAGCCATTTCCCCCTCGCGCCGCTGCTGTTCGAGCTCGCCGCAGCGGGCCGCGTGAGCGGTGAAATCCACCACGGACTATGGTTCGACATCGGCACTGCCGAACGTCTGGAAGCCGCGCGCCGCGCCGTCGCCCGGGGCTGAGCAGACACAATACCCACTCTTTCAGGGGGGTCTTAGGTTGACGGGCTGGGTTGGAGCGGCCAAGATGGCCTCGCGCTAACAATAAAAAGCCCCACGGCCGACCCCGCGAAAGCGGCGCCCGCGCCCGACGAAACGCAGCTGTTTCCACACGAAATCGCGAACAATGCATTATCGCTCTCGTCTGCATTGCCGGTGGGCCGCATGGCATCGGCATCGACTATCCATCGCCGTCTTTCTGACGTTGGCGGTGTTTTATGGTGCCACCGCCAGCGCCGGTTCCGGCAGTGACAACGCTCCTCCTCCCGTCCTCCGCGTTCTCAAACTCAAACAACAGGAAATCAATCTTCCGCACCGCGACAGCGCCGGAGAGTTCGGCATGCTCGCCGATTTCGCGCGCCGCCGTGGTATGAACATTCAGTGGCTTGAAGCCGACCGGCCCGATGAGCTCTACAAGCGGCTGCGCCATGGTGAAGGCGATGTGATCGCCACCGATCTGCCGCCGGAACAAAGCGGTGACACACACCTATTGCCCAGCCTGTCGATGGGCTCGTTCCGTTACTACGCTTTCGGCCGCACAGAACTCAACGCCAGCGACCCGCGCGCTTTGCAAGGGCTGCGTGTTGCCATCAGCACCGCCTCGCCCTTGTGGCCCTATTTCGAACAACTGCGCCGTGCAGTGCCAGGCATTGTGCCGGTGCTGATGCCGAACGGTACGCGGCGGGAAACCCTGCTGGCGGGTGTCGCCGATGGCCATTTCGATGTCGCGATCGCGCCGGCCCGCAGCAGCGAAGAGTCGGTAGCCGACCACCCCGGCTTGAAAACCTTGTTTGAGCTGTCGGATCAGAATCAAGTGGTGTGGTATTTCCCGCGCCAGCGCGCTGCGCTGCGTGACGCCCTCAACTCTTATATGCAGCGCTTTCACGCCGCCGTGTTGTCACCCCAGACCGACTATGGCGATCTGGCCGCGATCAAGAGCCGCGGTCTGCTGCGTGCCATCACCCGTATCGACGCGCAGAACTATTTCGTACGCAACGGGCGACCGGCCGGCTTCGAATACGAGATGGTTGAGCTGTTCGCTCGCGCGCACAAGCTGCGAGTGGAGTACATGGTGGCCGATACCGATCAGCAGATGCTGGCATGGCTGCGCAACGGCATCGGCGATGTGATCACCACCCGCGTACGGGCGGCTGACGTGCTCGCCGCCCCCGAACTCACTCAATCGCGCAGTTATTTCCATTCTGCCTCGGTGCTGGTCGGGCGCACCGGCAGCCAGCTCCACGACTTGCAGGCGCTGGCCGGCAAGCGGGTCGCGGTATTCGGCAATAGCGTCGAGCACCGTGCGCTGTCGGAATTGGTCGCCGGCGGTATCGCTGTCCAGGCGGTGGTGATCAATCCCGGCACGCCGCCGGCCGATCTCGCCGAACAACTGGAAAACTGGTCGGTGGACGCGGCCATCGTCGACGCGCATTTGATCGCCGACCTGCGCGCCCTACACCCCTTGCTTGAGGCCGGCATGTCGCTGCCGATCTCCTATAACTACGCGTGGACACTGCGCGCCCAGAACAGCGGGCTGCTGCGCGCCGTCGACGGCTTCGTGCGCAACGAATTCGGCTCTGAAACCTATCAGGTGCTGGCGCAGCGCTATTTCGACGAACCGCACTTCTCTTACATCAGCGGTCTTGCTCGACTCTCGCCCTACGACAAACTGGTGCGCCATTACGCCGACACCTACGATTTCGACTGGCGCCTGATTGTGGCGCAGATGAATCTTGAGAGTCAGTTCAATCCCGACGCTAAATCCTCGGGCGGCGCGCGCGGGCTCATGCAACTGACACCCGATACTGCACGGGCGATGGGCGTCGCCGATCCCTCCGATCCCGCTGCCGGTATCCGTGGCGGCATTCGTTATCTGGACAAACTGCGGAGCTGCTTCGAGGTCGGCCTGCCGCCGCGCGAGCGGACCTGGTTTGCCTTAGCCGCTTATAACGCCGGGCCGACGCGGGTGATGCTGGCGCGCGAGCGTGCGGCCGCCGCCGGGCTAGACCCTAATCGCTGGTTCGGCAACGTAGAAACCATGATGGGACGCGAACCGAATCAGCGCGCAATGGGCCCCTACCGGGAAGCTGTCGATTACGTGCGCGCCATCCGCTCGCTCTACAACACCTACAACCGCCAGCATGAATCGCTGACGGCAGGCCTCGAGCGCGCACCGCCGACGCCGCCTAGCTGACCTATAGCAGCGGCCGGTAGCGGGTCGGGTCGACTACACCAGCGATGCGGAAGCCTTCGTGACGCAGGCGGCAGGCGTCGCAGGCACCGCAGGCGCGACCGTCGCTCGCGGGCTGATAACAACTGACGGTTTCAGCGTAGTCCAGTCCCAGCGCCATACCGAGCTTGATAATGGCGGCCTTGGTCAGGTGCTGGAGTGGTGTGCAGACGCGGAATTCGCGGCCTTCCACACCGGCACGTGTGGCGAGACGCGCCAGGCGCTCAAAAGCGGCGATGAACTCCGGGCGGCAGTCGGGATAGCCGGAATAGTCGACAGCGTTGACACCGATATACAGCTCGTCGGCTTGCAGCACTTCGCACCAGCCGAGCGCGAGCGCCAGCATGACGGTATTGCGCGCCGGCACATAGGTGATGGGAATGCCGTGGCTCGGTGCCGTCGGGACGTCGATGTCGAGCGCGGTCAGCGCCGAGCCGCCAAACTGGCCGAAGTCGACATGCACCACACGGTGTTCGCGCGCGCCGTAGCGGGTCGCGAGCCGCGCCGCCGCCGCGAGCTCGGCGCGATGGCGCTGGCCGTAATCGACACTCAAGGCGTAACAGGCGCGGCCGTCGGCGCGCGCCTGGGCCAGTACCGTGGCGGAATCGAGCCCGCCTGAGAGCAAAACCACCGCGCGGATCTCAGCGTCCTGGCTCATTGCCCCACAGCACCTTGTGCAACTGGACCTGCAAGCGCACCGGCAATCGGTCGGCGAGGATCCATGCCGCGAGCGTGCGCCCGGCGAGCGTTTCAAAGCTGGGCGAGAACAGCACTTCGACCCCCGCCGGTAGCGCCATCTCGGCCACGCGTGCACGACTCCATGCGTAATCGTCTTGATCGCAGATCACGAACTTGAGTTGATCGCCCGCGCGCAAATGGCCGAGGTTAGTCCACAGATTGCGGGTCACCTCCCCCGACGCAGGGGTCTTGATGTCGACCACCTGCATCACGCGGAAGTCGACACCGGCCAGACAGATGGCACCGCTGGTCTCAAGCGAGACCCGGTAACCGGCATCGCACAGGCGCGTCAGCAGTCGCAAGGTGGTGGGTTGGGCGAGCGGCTCGCCGCCGGTGACGGTGACATGGCCTACGCCGTAGTCGTCCACCCGCGCGAGGATGGCATCGAGTGTTAACCGCTCACCGCCGCTGAACGCGTAGGCGGTATCGCAGTAGTGACAGCGCAGCGGGCAGCCGGTGGTGCGCACGAAGACGGTCGGTAGACCAACGGTGGTGGATTCGCCCTGGATGGAAAGAAAGATCTCGGTGATGCGCAGGGCATCGGCCTCGGTCACCATCGTGGCTGCCCCGGCCGAGTGCGGCACGCAGCTGGTCACGTGCTGGCTCAGGGCGCTTTGGCGCGAATGCGCTGCAGACGTTGATCGGCCAGTTGGGCAGCCGAGGAGTCCGGATATTTCTGCTTGAGCTGATTGAGGATCTGCACCGCCTGATCCCTGCGCCCGAGTTCGTCGAAGCTATAGCCGACTTTGAGCAGTGCATGGGCCTGCTTCTGGCTGTCAGGGTAGTTGGCAATCAGCTTCTGGTATTGCGCGATGGCCGGTTCGAACCGGCGTGTCACATAGTAGGCTTCGCCCACCCAGAACTGCGCGTTGTCAGCGTACTGGCCATTCGGATACTGCTGCAGGTAGCGCGTGAAACCGTTGATCGACTGCTCGTACTGGCCAGCCTTCAACATCCCGAAGGCCTCGCGATAGACGGCTTCCGATTCCGGGGTTTCACTGCGTGCCTCAGCGGCCACCGAAGCGGCGGGCGCCGCCAGCATCGCGTCGTCGTCGGGTACCTGGCGAGCAATCCGGGCTGGCTCAGAAGGGTTAATGCGCATGCGGCCCGGCGGCGGATCATTGGGCGACACCACCATGGTCGGGCGCTTCACCGGTGACGGCTGCATTTCGGCGGCCGCTTCGTCGCTGGTGTCGATGGCGTCCTCGATAGGTAACACCCTGCGCTGGACGCTCGGCGGGCGGGCCATTTCGACGGCCATGGTCTGCTCCGACGGTTTACCGGCCACCGCCACATCGGTCGGCGAATCCAAGGTCGAAAGCGGCGGGTCGGGCGGCACACCCGCACTGCCGACCGTGCCGCCCTGTTCGAGCGCGCTCAGGCGCCTGTCGTTATCGGCATAGGCGTCGCGCTGCGCTTTGCGTGCCTGCTCAAGGGTGAAGGCCTGGTTTTCGAGGTCACCGCGTAGCTGGCGGACTTCCTGCTGCAGCGCTTCTAGCTGCTTGGACAATTCGAGCAAGCCCGAACTGTTCAGAGTGCGCTCAAGCTTGCCCAAGCGCTCGGCGACCGCGAGTTCGTCCTTGTTGGCCGCCACTACCGGCGCGACCATGCCTGCTACACACAACGCGAGCACTGCGCATCGCCAGGCGGCAGGGGTACGCATCAGGTTGTCACATTGCCAGGTCATGGCCGCTGTCTAACTCAGTACACCAGCTCGGCGCGGCGATTCTTCTCATAGGCAGCTTCGTCATGGCCGTCCACTGCCGGACGCTCTTCGCCATAGCTGACGGTCTTGATCTGGCCCGCCGAAGCACCGAGCAATACCAGCTGCTTACGCACCGCCAGCGAACGACGCTCGCCGAGTGCCAAGTTGTATTCTCGTGAACCACGTTCATCACCATGACCCTCGACGGTCACCGTCGTGGTCGGGTTGGCAGCCAGGTAGGCAGCGTGGGCCGCCACCGAGTCATTGAAGTCGGCGCGGATGTTGGCGCTGTCGTAGTCGAAGTAGATCACGCGCACCGCGAGCGGACTATTTGGATCGTTCAGTGCGCCGCCACCTAAGGCGTTACCGTCGGCGAGACCCTGACTCGCGGCGCCATTGGCGCCAGCGCCGGCCGTGCCACGGTCCTCGACACGGGCGCCCGACTGCGCCGTATCGTTCTTGGCCTTGTGCGAGCTGCAGGCTGCCAGCATAAGGCTGGCAGTCACCACCAGCAGCAGTTTCAGGATGCTCCCTTTCATTTCATTCTCCCGTTGTGAGTTCGTCTAATACCGCGCGCTACGCGGCTTGTTTGGTGGATGATTTCGTGTGGCTAAATTCGATGCGCGATGCCGGTGCGCAAGACCTTGCCAAGCCGGCGCTAGTTCCGAAACGGCCCCCAGGCCGGCTCCCGCACTTCGCCACGCTGCATGGCCATGCGTGGACCTTGGCGACCATCGACGGAGATCGCCGCAAGCTCGGTGCCACGCCCGGCCATTGTCGCATAAATTATCATATCGCCGTTTGGCGCGAAGCTCGGCGACTCGTCCAACGAGGACTTGGACAGCACGTCGAAACTGTTGGTCGTGAGGTCGAGCACGCCGATGCCAAAGCCACCATTACCACCATGCACGAGCGCGAGCTTCTTGCCGTCGGCCGAGATGCGCGCGCGCGAATTGTAGTTGCCCATGTTGAAGGTCACACGCTGCGGCGCGCCACCATCAGCGCTCATGCGGTAGATCTGCGGGCCACCGCCACGATCGGAGGTGAAGTAGATCTGACGCCCGTCGGGCGAGTAGATAGCCTCGGTGTCGATCGATGGGTGATAGGTCAGACGGGTCAGCTGTCGCGACGCGAAGCTATAGGTGTAAATCTCGGGATTGCCATCTCGGGACAGGGTTACGACCAGACGCTGCCCGTCCGGTGAGAACGACGGTGCGCTGTTGATGCCGGCGCCGGACACGATCTTCTCGCGCTTGCCGGTGCGGATATCCTGCAGATAGATGGCCGAATTGCGATCCTCGAAGGACACGTAGGCGAGGTGCGTGCCATCGGGCGCCCACGATGGCGACATCAAAGGTAGTTTCGATTCGAGAATGGTGTGCGGGTCGTAACCATCCGCATCGGCCACCTGCAAACGAAACAGTGAATCCTTCTTCGAGGGGTGTTCAACGGTCACATAGGCGATACGCGTCGCGAACGCGCCTTTGCGATGCAGGAGCGTCTCGTAGATGAGGTCGCTGATGTGATGGGCCGTCAGGCGCATATTGTCGGGCGAAGTCGGAATGCGGAAGCCGAGCAGCTGGTTGCCCTTGAACACGTCGATGACGCGGAACTCGACCACGTAACCGCCATCACCGCTCGCCATGACCTTGCCCAGCACCAGGTTTTCCTGGCCGAGCACCCGCCAGTCCTTGAAATTGACTGCCGTGAAACTGGTCGGCTGAGACGGCATGTCGGCCGGCGGCATGGGATTAAATTGCCCGCTGCGCTCCAAATCGGAGCGGATGACGGCGGCGATGTCGACATTGCCGCTGTCACCGGCAGTGGCGAAGGGCACAACGGCGATCGGCAGGGCCGATTTATTGCCGCCCTTGATGGTGAATCGGAGTTCAGCTTCCTGGGCAGCGGCCCATTGTGTGGTGACGACACAGGCCAGCGTCGCGAGCAGCAGCCGCTGCACGATGGGCGCCAGCGTTCGAAGGTATTTCAAGGGCAAAACTCCTCAATGGTCGGATTCTTCGTGAACCCGTGCGGCCACCCGCTCACAGATCTTTGGGATCGAAGTCTAAAGTGAATTTACGTAAGCGATTCATCAATCGCGGTTCGGTCGGGAACGGTAGCGGCGCGGCCTTGCGCACGGCGTTTTCGGCCTGGCGGTCAAAGGTCGGATCACCACTCGATCTTACTATTTCGACGCCGCTTACCTCACCGCCGGGAATTATAGTGACCCGCAGGGTGCAGACCAGATCTTCCATGCCCGGCAGTACCGTCCACGAGGCGCGGATTCGACGAGCGATCGCGTTCTGATACTGCTCGATCTCCGACGCGTCGGCACTCGCTTGCGCCGCGTTGGCCTCCGCCGCCTCTGAGGCTGCGATCTCATCGGCTAATGCTTTCTTACGCTCGGCTTCCTCAGCTTCCTCGGCGTCGCGTTTGGCGTCTTCGGCGGCCTTCTTCTTCGCCGCATCGTCCTTCTTTTTCCGATCGGTAGCTTCCTGTTTCTTCTGCTCGGCGTCGGCTGTCTTTTTCTTGTCCGCTTCTGCGTCTTTCTTCTTCTGGGTGTCGGCCTTCTTCTGTTCCTCAGCCTTTTTCTTGTCCTGGACTTTCTTTTCTTCGATCTTTTTCTGATCGTCTTTTTTCTTTTGCTCGGCGAGTTCGCGCTTCTGTTCTTCGACCTTTTGTTTGGCCTCGGTGGCCTCGGCCTTGGCCTGCTCGGCCTCTTTGCGCTGCACTTCCTTTTCTTCCTTCAACTGCTCCTGCTCGGCCTTGAGTTCCTTGATGCGCTGTTCTTCCGCCTTGCGCTTCTGCTCGGCTTCGCGCACCTGGCGCTCGGCATCCTTGGTCTTACGGTCCTTCTCGGCCTGCGCGTCCGCTTCGCGGGCCTGAAGCTTTTTGACCTGATCATCGACCGCTTTGTTATCGACAACGGTGGCTTTCATGACGTTGCCCGTCGGTTGGCTAGTGATGGGCGCCTCGCTGCAGAAATCAATGCCGAACAACAGCAGGCCCAGCAATACGCCGTGCAGCAGCACCGAAAACACGACGGACTTGCGTGGCATCATGACAATACGGTCCGGGCGCTTGCGGGCCTCAATGTTGAGCCTTGGCGGCGGGTGGATCGGTGCGCAGACCGACACTGCCAACACCAGCGGCCGTCAGCGCGGTCAAAGCACGCACCACATTGCCGTACTCCGCGCCATTGTCACCGCCCACGTAAATCTGGGTCTTGGGTTTGTATTTCATGACCGCCGACACGCGCGTTACCAAGGTCGCTTCGTCAACCGGCTGGTCTGGATTCTCGCCGATATCGACGTAAAGCTTGCCCTCGCGATCAACGGTCACATTGACGGGTTCGTCCTCGCTCGAATCCACCACCTGGGATGGCGCCTGCGGCAACTCAACCTGCACACTCTGGGTGACCAGCGGCGCGGTGATCATGAAGATGATGAGCAACACCAGGGTCACGTCGATATAGGGCACGACGTTGATTTCCGCCATCACCTTCTTGCGTCCGCGGCGCGACCGACCTTCTGAGACTCCTCCTGCCATGGTTGTACGCTCAGTCGTGGGCCTGACGGCGCAGGATGGCGAGGAATTCCTCGGCGAAAATATCGTAACGACCGAAAATGCGGTCGATGTCGCTGGCGAAACGGTTATAGGCCACCACCGCTGGAATCGCTGCGAACAAGCCCATGGCGGTCGCGACCAGCGCTTCGGAAATGCCGGGCGCGACCATGGCGAGCGTGGCCTGGTGCACGTTACCTAAGGACTGGAAGGAATTCATGATGCCCCATACCTTGCCGAACAGACCGACATAAGGGCTTATCTATCCGATGGTGGCCAGCGTTGGCAAATGAATCTCCAAGGACTCGAGTTCGCGGTTGACGGTTACTTTCATGGCGCGCTGGGCACCGTCGAGAATGTCGGTGGTA
>JANMJF010000066.1:0-2638 GCA_031371245.1 Pseudomonadota bacterium
CTGGTGCAGTTCCAAGCCCCATTGTTTGCGCGTGTAGCCGCGAAAGAATTTGTCGCACAGATCCCGTCCGACGCTGGCTAATACTGCATCCTCGCTGGTCTTGATGGCGGGCCGGTGCTCGCGCACCCGTGCCAGATAGTCGGCCACGCCTCGTTCGTCGAGCGCCAGACCGTACAAACCATTGATGGTCGTGCGGTTGATCGGCAGCGGGTGGAAGCGGCCATCGACCAGGGCCTGCACACGGTGTTCGTAGGGGCGCCAGGCGGTAAAACGCGACAGATAGGCGAATACGCGACTCGATTGCGTGTGGAAGATGTGCGGACCGTAACGATGGACAAGCACGCCGTGGGCATCGTACTCATCGAAAGCATTGCCGCCGATGTGCGCACGTTTGTCGATCACCAGCACGCGCCTGCCGGCATTGGCCAGACGCTCGGCAACGACTGCACCGGCAAAGCCGGCACCGACGATCAGAACATCACGGGTGGACGAGGGCATGGGGCACGCGCACGAGGGTGGGGCCGGCGGCGCAGTGCTGCGGGTTGATGCGGATCACGGGCGGATTATGCCTGTGATCAATGGGCCACGCATGAGGCTGGCACTCATGCCTGCTGTTAGCCGTAGGCGGCGATGGCCTTGCGTGCAGTGGCGAGCTGCTGAAATTCCGTGCGCATCACCGCGTGAGCGGCCTGCGCTGCGGTGTTGACGTGTCCGAGCATTTGATAGGCATGGCGGAACATTGTTTCGGTCTGGGCGCTGTTGGCGACGGGTGGTGCGGCAAGCAGCGCGGCAAGGCACACCGTACAGATTTCGGCGCCGCTCCAATCGGTAGCGATGGCGGCCGCTTCCAGGGCGCACACTTGTTCAGCGACGGCCGCAGCCCATTGTTGCTCGGTCATGGCAGGCGTCATGCTCAGCCGAACACGCGTGCGGTGGCGCCCAGTTCGTTTTGGACGACGGCTGACTTACCGCGTTCGACCTGTGACTCGATACCTTTCCAGCCGCTGCGGATCTCGCCCATCAAGCGTTCGACTTCGCCCAGTTTGGCATCGTCGTTATGCAGGTTGGCAGCCACCAGGGCACGGATCATATAGTCGTAAAGGGCGTCGAGGTTGGCCGCGATCTGGCCGCCGCGTTCGTGATTGAGGCTGGCCCGTAGACCGTCGATGATCGACATCGCCCAGGTGATATTGGAGCCCTTGGCGGCGATATTGCCGCGCGCCATCGCGCCGCGCGCGGCGCGCAGTTTGTCGATGGCGCCGTCCAGCAGCAAAAGAATCAGACGGTGGGGAGACGCCGTCTCCACGTCGGTACGCAGTGCCAGGCGAGTGTATTCGTCGATGCCATTGGGCGCGTTCGGTGGGTAGCTCATCATTTTCCTCTCGGTTGCGCAGACCGGTGTGAGTCGCTGCGCCGTTCGTCAGGGCAGGGACCGCCGACGGCAGGTGCAGTCGGTTTTCATGTATCGACAGCGACTGCGGAGTCTGAACCGACTACGCCTTCCTATTTACTTCGAATTGCTTAAGTTGCGTTGTCAGGTAACTACTGGTGCTGTTGAGACTGGCGACCAGCGCGTCGAGCTTGTTGAATTGTTTATTGAGCGAGGCTTCCCTGCGCGTCAGGCGGTATTCGAGATTGGCTCGCGCGGTAGTATTGGCATCGATACGCAGCTTCGTGCTCTCTTCGCGACCTGGCAGCGCGCCACCGATGCCCAACAAGCTGTCGGCGAGCTTTTTGAAGCGCCCGGTGGCGCCCGTCGCGCTGTCGGTAAACATGCTGGCCACGCCGTCCGGGTCTTTGCTCAGGGCTTCCTGAAATATCGTGGTGTTGAACGTCACGCCGGTGCCGTTGGCGCTAGTGGTCAGGCCGATTTCGGCGAGGAACTTGAAAGCGTTCGAGTTGCCCACTTTCGCGCGCAGCACATCGCGAAACTGCGACTCGATATTCAGCATCGCGCCACGCTCATCCTTCAGCGCTTTGCCTTTGAGATCATTGATGCTCTTGAACACGGCGTTGTAGGCGGTCACGAGCTGCGCAACGGCACTTTGAATCTTGCTGTCGTCGCGTGAGACGTTGAGATTGACGGTGCCGGTGCCGGCGAGCTCGAGGCTCACGCCGGCAATCACGTCGCTCATGGTGTTGCTTGAACTTTTGACGGTGTAGGTGTTTTCGACCTTGATCTCGGCGTCGAGATCGCTGCTGGTAAAAGATCCGCTGGCATCGCGATCGGTATTGATCGATGCCAGTGCAAAGGGGTCGGCCTGGTCGGTCACCGGATCGGCCAGGGTATGAAATTTGACGCTGATGAAATGGTCCGAGCCGGTGCTTTTGCCTGACAGCGTCACGTGGTAGCCGCTGGTGTCACGCAGGGTCGAGGCGGTGACGCCGGTATTGCCGGTTGCAGAATTGATCGCGGTGCGGATCTCATCGATGGTCTTGTTGCCGATTTCGACGGTGAAGGCCTTGCTACCAACACTCAGGACCATGGTGTCACCGGCGGCGCCGACCTTGGTGGTGCTGGTGTCGGCGAAAACGGTGCCAGCGACCAGACGATGGGTCTCGGCCAGTCGTTTCACTTCGATGGCATAGACACCACGGCTGGCAGTGCCATCGGCGCTGGCGGTCAGCACCTTGGCGT
>JANMJF010000145.1:0-10436 GCA_031371245.1 Pseudomonadota bacterium
CCCTTCTCGCCATGACAAGCGCCACAAGCCTTGAGTTTGTCATCAAAGCTCAAGCCATTGGCAGCCGGCGCGACGGCTGCTTCGGCGCTCACCAGGCTGGCGAACGCGGCCAGGCCTGCTGCACAGACGACGGCGGAAATCGATTTCTTGTTCATGGGTATTTCTCTCCGGCGACCTTGGAAGCGACTACTTGCGGTAGCTTTCGATGTAAGCGCCGATATCGGCCATGTCTTGGTCGCTCAGACCCGACGCGTTCGCATGCATGGTGCCGTGCTGACGCCCGCCATCGCGGTACTGCTTAAGCGCCGACTCGATGTACTTGCCGCTCTGCCCGCCCAGTTTCGGTACGTGATAACTGGGATAGACATTAAAATAGCCCGGGATGGCATGGCAGCCCAGGCAAGTTTCCGCTTTCTTGCGTCCAACCGCCGCATCGCCATCGGCGAACGCACTGGCAGTGCCCGCCAACAGCAGGACGGCGCTAAGAACCGCGCTCTTTCGCAACTTCATCTGATACCCCTTCTGCCGGCGTAGACGCCAACGACGGTAGCGACGATGGTCAGCCGCTGGTCGTCTTAAATATTATTTCATCTGATTGGTGCGCGCGTCGCACTTGCGTGACTGCGCCGGATCGCACTCATTTCACACCGCACGCAACACCAGCCCGCGCCGCCGCTCACTGCGCCCGACTCGAAAACTGCTGCGCGCGAACGCGCGAATATTACTCGACCCGCCTACGGAGTGGAAGTAAGACGCCAAGCGCGTTGCGCGCACTATGCGGGATGCGCCCGCTTTCCTTTACCATGCCCGCTCATGTTCATGTCCACCGCTTCACGCATCGCCCTAGTCCTTGCGCTGCTCACCCTGGCGGGCTGCCGAGATCGCAGTCATGGCGATGACTATTTTCCGCTCACACCAGGCAGTCAATGGCAGTATCGCGTCGAGCGCACCACCATGGATGGCGTGCGTCAGTTACGTTACTTCATCGAAGTCAGCCCGCTCGCTCGTCAGCAACCCGCCGATGTGCGTAGCCGTGTCACACTCGATGGTCAGCGTTTCATCTACAAGTTGACGGATGAGGGTATCTACCGCCTTGGCGTGCAGCGCAGACGCGGTGAGCCCCTGCCCGAGGATGCCCAGCGACAGATGGTCATGCCGGCCAAGCTCACGCTCGATCAGCAATGGCAGGCACGCAGCCCGACCACCGTTCTCGAAAGCTCAGCGCCACCCTGGGAATCCTTGTTTCGCGTACAGGTACCGGTCGACATGCACTACCGCGTAGCGAGTCTTGATGCTGATGTCACCACCCCGTCCGGTGATTTTGAGCATTGCCTGCTGGTCAGTGGGCGTGGCACGGCCGATGCCGATTTCGGTAATGGCATTGGTTCGGCCAGCATCGAAGTAAGCAGCCTCGAATGGTATGCGCCAAACGTTGGTCTGGTGCGCATGGAACATCATGAACGGACCAGCGCCAAAGCGCTCAGTGCCGGCGCGGTGGTGATGGAACTCGACAACTGGAGTCATCCGTAATCAATTTGGCGTCGGTCATCGCGGACTAGCATTGCGCTCAGGGATGAAAATGATTAGTGTTGCGCCCCGGTTTTATGACCAATCCTGCCGGGAAACGTGATACGTGCCGCTCCTTAATCTTGCGCGCGGCACGCACAAGAGGTGGTTAACGTGGCTGACGCAAAGAAAAAAGCTCCCGCCAAGAAAAAGGCGAGCCCACGTGCTCAGATAAAGAAGAAGACACCAGTATCGAAATCCAGCAAGAAGGCTGCGCCCACCAAGGCCAAGTCAAAAATATCTATCCCCAAAAAGACGGTCGCCAAGAAGGCGACCTCCAAGAAAGCGCCGGCCAGGGAGGCCGCAATCAAGCCCTCAGCCAAGGTAGTAGCGAAAAAAGTGGCCAGCAAAATCGCGCCCAAACCCGCTGCCAAGGCCAAGCCCGCAGTCACCACGGTAGTTGTCCTGTCGAAGGCGATTCCAGCCAAGGCCGCAGCGCCCAAGACAGCTGCACCGAAGGCCGCCATGAAAAAGCCTGAAGCACCCAAGGCGTCTGCGTCGCGGCAGGTAGCCGTGCCGAAACTCGCAGCGACGCCGCCGGCCAAGGCCACCAAAAAAGTGGGCAGCTTGAAAGATACCAGCGCACACATCAAGGTCAGCGAAACGCAGACGCCGGCACGGCAAATCGCGCGCGCCTCGACGGCGGTGGCCAAACCGCCCGGCCAGGACACTCCAGCCCCTGCCGTGCGTCCACGTATGATCAATCTCGATGAACTGAAGCTACCCGCCGGTTATGTGCCGAGCAAGACCGAGGAATACATGAGCCCAATGCAGCTCCTGTACTTCCGAACCAAGCTGCGCAACTGGCGCGACGAACTCATTACCGAATCGCAGGAAACGCTCGATCACTTGCGTACCGAGATCCGCGACGTTGGCGACGAAGCCGAACGCGCCAGCCGCGAGTCCGATAATATTCTCGAACTGCGCACTCGCGATCGCTACCGCCGTTTGCTGAAAAAGATCGACGAGGCAATCAAGCGCATCGAAGATGGCAACTACGGCTTCTGCGAAGAAACCGGCGAGGACATCGGCTTGGCGCGTCTCGAAGCGCGCCCGATCGCGACCCTCACGGTCGATGCACAGGAACGTCGCGAACTCTTCCAGAAGCAATTCCGCGACGATCGTTGAGTGCATCGCGACGGTCGTCGCAATGCCATCCTGCGCGCCGCCGAACAGCCGTGGCGCGACTAGCAAGATGCGGTATATAGTACCAACGAGTGGTGGAGGATTGGTGTCAATCCCTGTCAGTCACCTCGGCAGCAGTAGCGGTGGCAGCGAACGTGGCGGGAGCAAACATTCTTGTTGTCGAAGACCAGCGCGCCGTCGCGGGTGCCCTACGCATGCGACTGCGAGGTCTGGGCTACGACGTCCTCGGCATCGCCAAGGACGGTAAGGAAGCGATAGAAAAGGCGCGCGATCTGCGCCCGGATCTGATCCTGATGGACATCCGCCTCGGCGATGGCATCGACGGTATCGAAGCCGCCCACCGCATCCGCACCCAATTCGACATCCCAGTGGTTTACGTGTCCGCGTATGCCGATCGTGACCTGCTCGATCGCGCGCGCTCCACCCAGCCCGCCGGCTTCATCAACAAGCCTTTCACCACCAAGGATCTACTGACCGCCATCAACCTCGCCCTGCATAAGCAGGAAGAGACGCGACAACATGATGGGGTGGCCGATCGCGACGCCAAAGCGCAGGAGGCGATCATCACCGCCGATCGCGATGCGCGCATTACCTTCGTCAATCGCCACGCCGAGAAATTGACGGGCTGGACGCGCGCGAGCGTGGTCGGCCAGCCGCTCGCCAACATCCTGATGACGCTCTACGAATTGAACGTAGCCGATGCCAGCGCGGCGGTGCGGCGCACCTTCAAGCTCAATACCGAGCAGTCGGTACTCAAGGACGACGACACCGGCAACGACACCTTGAAACCGCTCACCGATGCACGCGGTGAATGCTTCGGTATCGCCTTGCGCATGAGCGAAACGACCACGCGCGGGAGCGTGGCGACACTTTCGCAGGCCAGCAACGCGCTGCGTTTCGTATTCGATCAACTACCGATGGCGGTGCTGCTGGTCGACAGTGATTTGAAGCTGCTGTACATCAATCAGCTGGCCGACCAGATCCTGCAGTCCCATGCCACAGTCAACATCGCGCGTGGTCAGCTGCGCGGCACGGCCGACGCAGATCACGCAAGTCTGGTTAGTGTAGTGCGGCGCGCCGCCGCGCGCGGTCAGTTGCAGGCGCCGGACGAGGTGACCAGCGAAATCTGCACCATCCGATCCGACGCCGACGAACGACGTGTGATCCTGGTCGCGACGCCGGTGCCGGCCGATGGCGCCGTGAGCGTCGCGTTGCTGGTATTCGAATCGCCCGGGTACCGGCCGGTGTCGGCCCAGGTGCTGCAGCAGATCTACGGTCTGACGCGCGCCGAGATCGTGCTGGTGCAGGCACTGGCCAGCGGCTTCAGCCTGGAAGACGCGGCGCACAGCATTGGTATCGCGGTAAATACCGCACGCACACACCTCAAGCACATCTTCATCAAGACCGGTGCCAAGCGTCAGTCTGAGCTCATCCATCAAGTCGAGACCGGTCCGGCCTCGCTACCGCTCAAGCTCGAAATTCCGTCCTGATCTGACGCTGCGGCGCCTCTCGATCCGACGCCGCGCGTGATCTACAATCTGGGCCACAACGCCAGGATGGCGTTGCATCAACAACAGGGAGTTTGGATATGGATATCCGTCGTCTTGGGCGCTCACGCGCCTGTTTATTCGCCAGCCTTTGCAGCCTCGCCGCGCCCGCCGCGGTACATGCCAGCACACTGGCCGCCTTCAGCTTCGATGGACCCGGCACGAGTTTCGATGCCAGCCCCGGCACGCTTGCGTCCGGCTTGGTGAGCGCGGTGTGGCGCGACGATGCCGGTCGCTTGAGTGACCTGGCCGGCAATCCCGGCCGCGCGTTGTCGGTAAGCGGCTTCACTGGTACCAATGTGCTGCATCTGGTGTTGAATCAGAGCGGCACACAGACCTTTGCACTCGAACGTCTGCATTTCGACATCCGCGCCTCGGCCAGCGGTCCAAGCGCTTGGAGTCTTTCGCATGGGGGCACCACGCTGGCAAGCGGAGCGGTAACGACCAGCTTCCGCAATTTCGATGTGCCGCTGACGCTGGCGTCCTCGGCGCGCGAATTGGTGCTCGACTTGCACGGCATCGGCGCCAGTGTGATCACTGGCACGCTGCGACTCGACAACGTGCGACTCGACGGTGAGCTGCGGCCGGTGCCGCTACCGGGTTCGATATTCCTGTTCGCAACGCCCCTGCTCGGCGCGGTGCTGGCACGGCTACGAGTGCGCTGCGCTCAGCTGCTTGCGGGCAGAGGCCACTCGCGCCAGCCATCCAGTAGTGGGAAGTACAGCCCGAGCATGATCGGGCGCGCATCGAGGCCGGCCATGATGCGGCCATAGCGTTCAAGCTGCGGCCGGTAGCGCGTGAGTTCTGAATCCAGATAGGCCTCACGCGCACCGCCACGATGGCTGCCAGTCTTGAAGTCGACGATCCAACGGCGTGCGTCAACATCGACGAACGTACGATCGATGATGACGCGCGTCGTCTCGTCGTGCTCAACCACGGCCAGGCACAATTCAGTTTCGACTTCGGTGAGATCGGCAGCGAACAGCCAGCGACCGCGCGTGCTGACTAGCGTCGCTTCGACGGCAAGTGCTGCCTCGCGCGTCGCCGTCTCGAGTTCGTCGCGGGCCACGCCTAATGCACGCAGCTGACCGCGCGCAAAACCTTCGAGTGCCGCGCTCCAAGCGCGGGTCGCGCCATCGGCCGCCAGATCCTGCAGCAGGCGATGGGCGACCGTGCCGATGTGTTTGGCAGTGGTGCCGGCCCAATCGAATTCGAGCGGCATCTCGGCACCGGGGGGTGGCACAAAAAACGCATTCTGCGGCAGGCTGGCCGGGTCACAGCGACGCAACATGGGTCCTGCGCGGCGCGTCTCCAGGGACATAACGACGGTTGACGCGGGTCGCAGGCCGGCGCACGCCGCCGCGCCGATAGCGGGCCATAACATGGCGAACAGTGAGCCTTTGGCCGCCTTCGGGGTAGCGCCTTCCTTGTGCGTGACATGGCCGAACAGGTGCACCTCGCGGCGCGCTCGGGTCAGTGCCACATACAATAGACGTACGGCTTCGGCGGCGGCATCTTCCTTGTCCCGTTGGCGTAGATAATTGAACCATAGGCTGTCGCCCTTGGCTGGCGACGGCGCCAGCAGCAGATCAGTGGCGCCATGCGCGTCGCGATGTTCACGCCAGGCCAATAGCGGCTTGTCGTCAGCGCGCGGCTGACGGCCGCAACCCGGCACGATCACGTAATCGAATTCGAGACCCTTGGCGCGATGGATGGTCATCACCTGCAAGCGGGTGTCGGACGCCGCTGGCGGGCTGGAATAGCGACCGGCCAATTGTTGCGCGATACGCTCGATGCCAAGCGCCGGCAGATCTTCATCCAAGCCGGCGATGAGGTCGAGGTAGGACCGCACGTCGGCCAGGCGTGCCTCGTCATCGAGCAGCGCCGGACCGCCGAGTGCGACCCAGCAACGTTCGATCAAGGCCGCCAGTGGTTCGCGCCCGACGCAACCCAGGGCGGCGCGCAGCACGGCAGCAGTGCGCGCCAGCCGCGCGTATTCGTCGGCCGCCAGGCCAGCGCACAAATCTTGGTCGTCGAGCGCTTCCATGATGGTGCCGGCGCGGCTCGTGAGGCGCTGCAAACTGGCGAGCGTGAGGCCGCACCACGGCGCGCGCAACACCGCCAGCCACGCGATGCCATCGGCTTCGTGCAGCAAGGCGCGAGTCAGTGCCAGCAGATCCGCAATACAAGGCAGTTGGCCCAGCGCTTCGATTTCACGGGCGGCGATGGCGTGGCCACGCGCCAGCAGCTCGGCGGTAACACGGCCGAGGTGGTTGCGACTGCGTACAAGAATAGCGATGCCGGCGGCTGGCTGGGCAGCGCGCAGGGTCTCAACCAAGGCCAGCACTTGTGCGGCTTCCTGGCCGCTGTCATCGCCGCTGGCGGCGTGTACGGTACAGGTCACCGGTAGCGCAGGCTTAACCGCAGTTTGCGCGACGAAGGGCACATCGAAAGCCGCCACGCTGGCACACGCGACCGGCATTACCTCATTGATCCATGCGACCAGGGCGGCCTGCGCGCGGAAATTCACCGATAGTTCGAGGCGCTCCAGTCGCAAGTCACCGAGTGCCGCGCCGCGCAGTAAATCGGTAAACAGTCGCACGTCAGCTTGGCGGAAGCGGTAGATGGACTGCATCGGGTCGCCGACCAGGAACAGACTGCGCCCGTCACCCGCCACCCAGCCGGCGGTCAGCGCCTCGATCAAACGATATTGCGTCAGCGAGGTGTCCTGCACTTCGTCGACCAATAAATGTTGCAGGCGATAATCGAGCTGCAGAGCCAGCTCACTCGGTTGCTCCGGTGCGCCCAGCGCGGCTTGGGCAGCCAGCGCGAAGCTGGTGAAATCGACGCGGCCTGCGCGCCGCCCCTGCACGTCGAACAGCGCTGCGGCCAGCTTCAAAGCCGCGATCAGCGCGCTGACCACCGCGCTCTCACCAACGCCGAACATGCGCTGCGGCAATTCCTCGACGCGGCCCAGGGCCACTTCGAGACCCGGCGTTTCGCGCAGGCGCGCGATCACATCGAGCAGGGTCTGTTTGGCCGCCCCATGGGCGCCACCCGCCGGGAAGCCTTGATTTTTGTTCAAGACCCGGCGCCACTCGCGCTTCTGGGTAAGCAGCAGGCGGCCAAGTCCCTGCCACAGCCCGATGTCGGCAACACGACTGCCGGGCAGGCTCGTGATACCGGCCAGTGCAAGGATTTCGCGATCACCGTCATCGACTGCGGCCAGATTGCGCGCAGCGCCAGCGGCGCACGCCAGCAGCTCATCAATGCCGCTCGCCGCCCGTTGCAATAGACCGCGCACCCGTTCGAGATCGGTCGCCACCACCCGCACGAAGCCAGCCTCAAGTGCGGCGAGCTCGGCGCCCTGGTGCAAAACCCGCAGCCATTGGTCACGCCGCGCGAGCATGTCGGCCAGCAGGCTTTCGAGTTTGTCCCAGTCGTTGTCGAAATGCGCGAGCAGGTGGGCGACGGCCTCGCTCCACACTGCACCATCGGCAATGCCGGCGACGGTTTCACGGGCCGCCTCGCGATACAGACGGGCGGCGTCTTCTTCGACACTCTGCGCGCTTGGCAGGCCCGCGCTGATCGGCGCCTGACGCACGATGCTCTGACACAACGCGTCGATGGTCATGATCCGCAAGCGCGATGGCTGGGCGCGCAGATCCCATCCACAGATCTTGTCATGGGCCAGCACCGCACTCGCCAGACGGTGGGTCGCGGCCAGGAACGGATCACGCGGCGCTGGTTCGGCACCGAGATCAAGTGCCGCGATAATACGCGCGCGCATTTCCTCGGCGGCTTTACGCGTGAAGGTGATCGCGAGCACCTGCTCGGGCTGCGTCACGGTGGTTAACAGGCGCAATAGACGCTGAGTCAGGAGCGTGGTCTTACCCGAGCCGGCCGGCGCCTGCACAACGAAGGAGCGCGAGACATCGAGCGCGTCGCGCCGTGCAGCGTCGTCATTCGCGCTCATGCTCGTCCTCGCTATCGCGCTCGTCATCCGCGCCGCCGAGACGCGCGAATTCGCGCACACGACACATTAAATCGAATTCACACAGTCGACAGGTCTGGCTGCCGCGCTTGGGTGCGACCACCGCCACACCGGCCGCGATCTCGGCCGCCAACATCGCGAGATCGACCTGCCAGGCCGCGCACTGCGCCGCCCATTGTGTCTCGTCCTCGTAGGCACTTGCCAACCATTCAGGCTTGACGCTGTCGACCCGTCCATAGGCGATCCCCCGGGTATGGGGCGCGCCACTCGCGATCGCATAGAAAGGCAACTGCGGTTCGTTCATGCGCGGCGCTTGCCAATCGCTGCGTGTGCACTTGCCGGTCTTGTAGTCGATGATGATCTCGCTGTCGTCGTCGCAGCGATCGACGCGGTCGAGGCGCACGCGGAATTCAAGCGCACCAAGACGCACTTGGCGTGATTCTTCGACCGCCACCACCGTAAATGGCGTGCGCGTGAGTTCGAGCGTTAGCCAGCGTTCGAGCAGCGCCAACAGGCGTTCGCGCTCGACCTCCAGCACCGCCCATTCCAGCGCGGTCGGCGCCGGCACCCTCGGCAGCGCCTGACCGACGGCCGCCGCGATGCGCGTGGCACGCTCGTCACTGGTGAGCGCGCCGAGCGCGGCCTGCGAGCCGAGACCCGACCACAGCACGGCAAGCGCGCGATGCACGGCATTACCCTTGTCGAGCGCGCTTAGGCCCGGCCGCGGCTCGTCGGGCGCACGCGCGGCGAGACGATGGCGAGCATAGGCGCGGAACGGACAGGCGGCCTGCGCCGACAGCACGCCGGTGCCACCGCGCACAGCCTGCGCCGGCGGCGGGCCAACGTCGTCGCTGACTTGTTCTATGCGCGGCGCGGGTTGCCGCCAGCGTGCCGGGACAAAACGCTTCGGGCTCGCGACTGCCACGCTGCGCAGCGCCGGCAACAGCGGACTGGCGCTGTAGACCAGTTCGCCATCGCCGGCGCGGTAGCTCGCGATACGCGGGCCATCACCGGCTGCTAGTGCACCGACTAAGTCGCGCGCGCGCGCCAATTCACGCCCCGCATCGGCACCGGGCATGCCGGCTGCACGCTGCAGCGCAAGCGGCAAACAGGGCGACGGCCGCGCGCCATTGACGAAGGCCGACGACTCGCAACCCACCAGCCACAAGGCCCTCGGCGCCAGCACTACGGCTTCCAGCGGTGTGACGACGAACACGCCGTCGCGCGCCGTCGCGCGGCGTGGCGCGCTGTCGTGCAATAAGCGCCGCAAACGCGCCAGCGCTTCGCTGGCGGTATGGGCCGGTAACACCCCGTCGAGGCGTTGCAGACGATCACACACTTCGCCCCAGTCGCGCTGCAAACCCAGGGTGTCTGCGCCGAGCGGCGCTTCGCCCGGCCAAGCGGCGAGCGCCAGCGCGCGCTCGAAATATTCCAACCAGGCCAGCAAGGACTGACGCCGTGGCCGCCCGGCCTGCAAGGCCAACAATTGTTCGAGCAGGGTCGCGAGTTGCGGACAAGCGTGGGCCGCGTGGCGCAGGTGATCACGCACCACACTGAAGGGCAGCTCATAACGATTGCGCGCCCGTAGCGCGGCATCGGCGCGGGCGCGGGCACCACGCTCGCCGGCCGCACCCACGATGTTTGGACTGCGCAGCAGGGTGCTCAAGGCGTCCCAGCGCGTGAGCTGCGCGAATTCGAGAATGGCGAGCGCGGTGGCGATCTGCGGGTCGCGACTCAAGGGCAGACGCGCGCTGACATGCACCGTCTCGACCGCGCCAAACACATCGCGCACACAGCGCAATACGAGATCCTGATCTTCACGCAGACTGTCGAGCGCCACCACCACGCGCGAACTGCGAGCGGATTGCTCGCGCGCCCAAGTGAGCGCGGCATAGAGTTCCTGTTCGCGATCTGCGAAGGCATAGGCCGTGAAGCGCGCGGCGTCGGCCTGCGTGGCCGGCGGGCTGCGTGGCAACAGGGCGGTGACCGCCGGTGCCTGGGCAAAAAAACCGTGGGCCAACAGCCCTGCCGACAGCGCCGCACCGCGCGCCGACAACAGGCGCGCATGATCGGTCACGCGCAACTCGCGACAGCGTTCAAGATAGTCGGCCGACCAGCGTTGAAAGGCCGCCACGTCGTCGTTGATCAGCGCCGTCGCTGGCGGCCACGGCAAACACCAGGCG
>JANMJF010000179.1:0-1820 GCA_031371245.1 Pseudomonadota bacterium
CTGCTCAAAGGCTCGGCCAACGCCATCACCGTGACTGGCTCGCTAGACGTGCTGCGTTACGGCCATGTGCTGCGCTCGAAAATGATGGTCGGCGTGCGCGGCGCGGGCCTGGCTTACGACGGCCTGTACTACGTCGACAGCGTCACCCACAAAATCAAGCGCGGCGAGTTCAAGCAGAGCTTTCAGCTCAGCCGCGATGGCCTGATCTCGCTCACGCCGAAGGTACCGATATGACCCAGAACACCTATCCGGGCCTGTATCGCGGCACGGTCACCGTCAATACCGACCCTGAATTCCGCGGCCGTCTGCTGCTGACCGTGGTCGACGTGCTCGCCTTCATACCCTCGACCTGGGCAGAACCCTGCACGCCGCTATCCGGCCCACCGGGTCCGATGGGTGTGTACATGGTGCCGCCGCCTGGGGCCGGCGTGTGGGTAATGTTCGAACATGGCGACGTCAACAAGCCGGTATGGATCGGCTGCCGCTTTGACACGCCGGCAGATCCGCCGATCGACGCCAAGCTTGGCAACCCGGCCGATCCGAGCATCGTGATCCAGACACTGCTCAAGAACACGCTCGTGATCAGCGATCTGCCGCCCACCCCGGTAACCGGCGGCATCATGTTACGCAGCACGACCGGCGCGATGCTCGTGGTTAACGACAGTGGCATCTATCTCAACAACGGCAAGGGCGCGACCATTTCGATGATCGGCCCCGCCATCACTTTCAACCTCACCGCCATGACCATCACTTGAGGACAGCGCGATGCCCGGTTTTCTGCTTCACGTCAACGCGGTCATGACCTGCATCCATGTCGTCGGTCAGGCCAAAATCGCGCCGACCCAAACGCGCGTGCTGGTCAGTGGCCAAGCGGTGGCGACGATCCCGCCGGGCTTGCCGACCATCACAGTCCTCGGCTGTCCGTTCACGCTGCCCAATGGCAAGCCTCAACCCTGCGTGACCGTGCGCTGGTTGATGCCGAGCGCGCGGGTGAAGGTGATGGGGCTGCCGGCGATGGTCGCGGCCGCACCGGGGCCGGGGCCAGGCATCTGCCAGAGTGTCGAGCAAATTCCACAGGGGGCGCCGATCGTCGGCGCGATGCAGGCGCGTGTGTTCGCGATGTAAGTGTCGTGATTTAGAAGCTGCGTTAAGGCAACAGCGCACTAGGAGAACCGCCATGGACATCGACTTCCCGTTTCATCCCGACGGTCGCGGACGCAGCGCCGACGCCGACTACGCGCATCACGTGCGCGACATGATCGAGCAGTTGGTATTTACCAATCCCGGCGAGCGGGTGAACCGCCCGGATTTCGGCAGTGGGTTATTGCAACTGTTGTTTGCGGCGAACAGCCCGGAGCTGGCCGCGACGGTGCAGTTCACCCTGCAGGCGGCGCTGCAGCGCTGGCTGCAGGACGTGATCGAAGTGCGTTCGCTGCAGGTCGCTGCCGACAATGCTGCGGTCACCGTGCAAGTCGGCTATCTGCTGCTGCGTACGCGCGAAGCGCTAGCCGCCAGTTTTAGCCGAGCGATCTGATCGAGGAGGCCGACGATGAGCATCAGCTGCTGCAACGACCCCAGACGCGACGCTGTCCGCCGCTTCCAGGGGCGTACGGGTCTGGACTTCGTCGAAGTCTCCGCCGACCAGCGCACGCTGTTCGTGTATTTCCTCGGCAAGCTGCCGCCGCAGTTCGCGCAGGACGGCCCGGATCTTGTGCACCATCTGCACATCGAAGGCGGCAGCCGCGTGACCGACATCCGCATTCTCGATGTCGACCCGCACATTAGCGACGACCCCGAAGTCGACGACTGGCTTGAAGTGC
>JANMJF010000211.1:0-3384 GCA_031371245.1 Pseudomonadota bacterium
GGCGTGTTGCGTGCTTCTTGAGCGTCGTCCTTGCGCTGTTGTTCACCCCAGTACGCCGCGCTCGCGCAAATGCGCTACCACTCGCGCGGCGGCCTGCTCCGGCGTGCAGGTCGTGGTGTCGATGTGCATCTCCGGCGCCTCGGGCGATTCATAGGGTGAATCGATGCCGGTGAAGTTGCGGATTTCGCCGGCCCGCGCCTTCGCATAAAGCCCCTTCACATCGCGCTGCTCGGCGACCGCCAGCGGCGTATCGATGAAGACCTCGATAAATTCGCCTTCTTCCAGCAGCGCGCGCGCCGATTGGCGTTCGCTGCGGAAGGGTGAGATGAAAGCGGTCAAGACGATGAGTCCGGCATCGACCATGAGCTTCACCACTTCCGCTACGCGCCGAATGTTTTCCACCCGGTCGGCATCGCCGAAGCCCAGATCCTTGCACAGACCATGACGCACATTGTCGCCGTCCAGCACATAGGTGCGATGGCCGAGCGCATGCAACTGCTTCTCGACGAGGTTGGCGATGCTGGATTTGCCGGCGCCGGACAAGCCGGTGAACCACAAACAGCTCGGCTTCTGCGCGTTCAGCGCAGCGCGCGCCTGCTTGTTGATGTCTAGCGCCTGCCACTTCACGTTGTGGGAGCGATGCAGGGCGAAATGCAGCATGCCGGCGCCGACGGTGTTATTGGTCAGCCGATCGATGAGGATGAAACCACCGGTGTCGCGATTGTCGCGATAGGGGTCGAAGGCGATGGCTCTGTCGAGTTCGAGTTCCACCACACCGATTTCGTTGAGCGCGAGCTGTTCGGCGGCGACGTGCTCCATGGTTTCGATGTTGAGCTTGTGCTTGATCGGCGCGACGGTCGCGGTGACGGTCTTGGTGCCGATCTTGAGCAGGTAATTACGACCACGCAGCAAGGGCTGATCGCTCATCCACACCACCGTCGCTTCGAATTGATCAGCGGCCTGGGCTGGCTGCTCGATGCTCGCGATGACATCACCGCGCGACGCATCTACCTCGTCGCGCAGAGTCAAGGTCACCGACTGATTGGCGACCGCTTGTTCGAGATCACCGTCGGCCGTGACGATGCGCGCAACCGTGGTAACACGCCCGGAAGGCAGGATCACCACCGGCTCCCCGGGCCGGATCACGCCGCCGGTGATGGTGCCGGCAAAGCCACGGAAATCGAGATGTGGACGGTTCACCCATTGCACTGGCATGCGGAAGGGCTGTTTCTGCAATCGCGTTTCGTCGATTTCGATGGTTTCCAGCAAGGTCATGAGCGGTGCATCGGTGTACCAGGGTGTGTTGGCACTGGGCTCGGTGATGTTGTCGCCGCGCACGCCGGAGATCGGAATGGTGTGGATGTCGGACAGACCGATATGGGCCGCGAGCTCGCCGTAGTCGTGGTCGACGCGCGCGAATACTTCTTGCGAATAATCGACCAGGTCCATCTTATTGACCGCCACTATCACATGACGGATGCCGAGCAGGCCGACCAGGTAACTGTGACGACGAGTCTGGGGCAGCAGGCCCTTACGCGCATCGACCAGGATGATGGCGAGATCGGCGGTCGAGGCGCCGGTCACCATATTGCGTGTGTACTGTTCGTGACCCGGTGTGTCGGCGACGATGAACTTGCGCTTGTCGGTCGAGAAGAAGCGATAGGCGACATCGATGGTGATGCCTTGCTCGCGCTCGGCGGTCAGGCCGTCCAGCAACAAGGCATAGTCGATTTCGCCACCGCGTGTGCCGACCCGTCGCGAATCGGCTTCCAAAGCCGCGAGCTGATCTTCGAACAGCATTTTCGATTCATAGAGCAGGCGCCCGATCAGCGTGCTCTTGCCGTCGTCGACACTGCCGCAGGTGATAAAACGCAGCAGGCTCTTGGTTTCATGCGCCTTCAAATAGGCGTCGATGTCGGTCGCGATCAGATCCGAGACGTGAGCCATTAGAAATACCCTTCCTGCTTCTTCTTCTCCATCGAGCCGGCCTCGTCGTGATCGATGAGACGTCCCTGGCGCTCGGAGGTGGTGGTCAACAGCATTTCCTGGATGATCTCCGGCAAGGTGCTGGCGGTGGATTCCACCGCGCCGGTCAGCGGATAACAGCCGAGGGTGCGGAAGCGGACGTTTTTCATCATGGGCTTCTCGCCCGGCTCCAACGGCAGGCGGGAGTCATCGACCATGATCAACATGCCGTCGCGTTCCACTACCGGTCGTGCGGCGGAAAAATACAGCGGTACGATAGGAATGTTCTCCAGATAGATGTATTGCCATACGTCGAGTTCGGTCCAGTTCGAGATCGGGAACACACGCATGCTCTCAGCCTTGGCCTTGCGGGTGTTGTAGACGCGCCAGAGCTCGGGTCGCTGGTTCTTCGGGTCCCAATGATGCTGGGCGCTGCGGAAGGAGAAGATACGTTCCTTGGCGCGGGATTTTTCTTCGTCACGGCGCGCGCCACCAAAGGCGGCGTCAAAACCATACTGGCCCAGTGCCTGTTTCAAACCCTGGGTCTTCCACATGTCGGTATGCACCTGCGAGCCGTGATCGAAAGGATTGATGCCGAGCGCCTTGGCTTCGGGGTTCTGATGAACCAGCAACTCCATGCCCGTTTGTTCGGCCATGCGTTCGCGCAAGGCGTACATGTCGCGAAACTTCCAGGTGGTGTCGACATGCAGCAGCGGAAACGGCGGCGGCGCCGGATAGAAAGCCTTGCGCGCCAGATGCAGCATGCAGGCGCTGTCCTTGCCGATGGAATAGAGCATGACCGGCTTGTCGGCCTCGGCCACTACCTCGCGCATGATGTGAATGCTCTCGGCTTCGAGGCGTTGCAGATGGGTGAGTGTGTTCATGGCAGAGCGTCTCTCGAATAGGGCGCGACCGAGGGCGCGGTGAGGCGGTGGGTCACGGCGCGCCCGAGCCGGGCGGTGAGCGGCGACGGGTGACGGCCAGTTTACGCATCCGTGCGCGCAAGGTGTGGGGATTGATATCCAGCAGCCGCGCAGCGCCATGGGGGCCTTCGATGCGACCCTGGGTGGCGGTGAGCGCGAGTTCGATATGGCCGCGCATGGCTTGATCGAGGGTCGCGATGGCACCATCGCGTGTCGCGATGTCATTGTTTGGCGCGCGGCGCGCGCCGAGCCGCACCGCATTGGTCGGCGTCGCGCCGAGCGCGGTCGCCATCTGCAGGCCCTGGCCATCGCCCAGGATTGCGGCGCGATCCATCACCGCCGCCAATTCGCGCACATTGCCCGGCCACTCATAAGCGGTCAGCAGTGCGAGGTCAGCCGCATCGGGTAGTTGCAGCCGCAAGCCGAAGCGGCTTGCCGCACGGCGCGCGAAGTGGGCGGCCAGCGCCGGAATATCGGCGGGTCGCTCGCGCAGGGG
>JANMJF010000217.1:0-4514 GCA_031371245.1 Pseudomonadota bacterium
GTGCCAGTCGTCGGGACGTCGCAGCGTAATACAGATGGCTTCCATCGCCGCGACTCTAGCATGGTGGCAACGGGCATCGAAGCTGCGCGCAGCGCTCGCACGTTCGACAGGAATAGTCGGCGGCGCAACAGGCAATTTGCCCGCGACCTCGTGCACGCTTTGCATAGGCCTCACGGCACGCTTGTTCACAATTGTCGCGGCGCGAGGTCTGGGCGAAATGACGACGGCACCGCAAGCGTTGTCAAGTGCGGCGGTAAAAATATTTTGCGGCGGTTCCGGTCCCGAAAAGGAGCGAGTATGATGCGCGGCCATGACGGCGGACGGCCTGCAAGGCTGGACGCATATCCCATCGCAAGAGCGACCAAAGCATGCCCATGCCATCGCTGGTATCCGAAGCTCCGATGACGACCCGTATCTGCATTCCTGACAGCCCATCGAGCAATGGCATGGTGAAGGACATCGACGGCAAGTCCTGCGTCTTCTACGACGGTTACTGGATCCGGCGCTACGAAGTCCCCAAGGACGAAGCCGCCGCCCGCCGAGAACTCATCGATCAACTTACTAAACGCGTTTTCCATCACACCGAAGCGGGCATCAACACCCCCGGTTACAACCTCGCCGAAGCCCGTCACACCTACGAAACCGAGACCGACCGCGACCATAAACGGGTCAATGCCGCGATGCTGGCGGGTGCGCTTCTGAATCGTGGCTCCGACATCTTCACCATGATCTTCGAGCTTAATCGCCGCGGTATCGAAATTACGCAGACCAATGAACTGATGCTCGAATGCGAGTCGTGCTTTCTTGAGGCCTTCGACCTCGGCAAGCAGGTCAAGCATTACAGCGGCGAGGAAGGTCTGGATGAACTGTGGGGCGAACCACTCAAGGTGTTCTACATGCCGGTCGCTGAATTCTACGAATCGCGCTACATCAAGATTGCGCAGACCATGGCCGCCATTGATGGCATCGCGGCGCGGCTGCTCGATACTTTCGCAAATGCGCCCGGCTTCGGTGGTCTGTCGGCAAAAGTCACCGCCTATTGCCGTGCAGCCAAGCTCGAAAGTGAGACCATCAAAACCGATCCGGCAATTTTTCGCGTGTGGCCGGATTTCGTCGTGACCGGTGACAACCTGTGGGATTTCGAACCCGTACGTCGTACGAGCGATGACCATCACGCCATGCTGGAACAGGGCATCAAGCTGGTACGCGAAGGTAAGCGCCTCATCGAGTGGATAGCCTTCGCCCGCGTGCCGATGCCCAAAACCACTGAAAATTTCTTCCGACGCTGCGTCAGCTTCAAGGGTGCGGTAGAGGTGGCGCGCGGCGCCTGAGGCGCCCGCCCAGTCACCCATGAGCTCGAGCATCCTGCCCGGGCTGGTCGATATTATCGCTGCGGCACCGGTGCTGCACGACGCGCGCTGACCATGTGCGAGGACCAGCGACCGCGATGAGTGCGCGCTACGATTATCTGGTGATAGGGGCCGGTATCGTCGGGCTGGCCACCGCTCTGCGCTTGCAGCAAACCCATCCGGGCGCGCGGGTTGCTGTGCTTGAGAAGGAAACAAGGGTCGCGGCGCATCAGAGCGGCCACAATAGCGGTGTTATCCACGCCGGGGTCTATTACGCACCGGGCAGCCTGAAGGCCCGCCTGTGTCGTGAAGGCTTGCAGGCCACCTTGGCTTTTTGTGCGGCTAACGACGTCCCCCATCGCCAATGCGGGAAACTGATCGTGGCGACTGATAGTGCAGAAGTTGACCGTCTGCGGGTGCTGTCGGTGCGTGGGGCGGATAACGGTCTGGCGCTGGAATGGTGGGACGCTGCCACGATCGCGGCGCGCGAACCTGAAGTGCGGGGACTGGCCGCACTGTATGTGCGGGAAACTGGCATCGCCGATTATCCGCGTCTGTGCCAGGCGCTGGCCCAGCACATCGTTACCAACGGCGGCGAGCTCGCGTTCGGGCAGCGAGTGCTAACGATCGCCGAACGTGGTGATGAGGTCGTACTCGAAACCGCGCAAGGTCAATGGCACGGTACCCAACTGGTGGTGTGCGGCGGCTTGCAGGCAGATCGCCTCGCGCGGCTGGCCGGTCTAGCGGTCACCTGTGCCGTGGTGCCGTTTCGCGGTGACTACTACCATCTGCCGGCGGCGCGCTCGAACTTGGTCAATACCCTCATCTACCCGGTGCCCGATCCGGCACTGCCTTTCCTCGGCGTACACCTGACCTTGACCACCGATGGCGGTATTACGCTCGGACCCAGCGCGATGCTGGCCTTTGCCCGGGAGCGCTACCGGGCCTGGGCCTGGCAGGGCAGGGACGCGTGGGAGGCGTTGCGCTTCCCAGGCACGTGGCGCTTGCTGTCGCGCTTCCCTCGGGCCGGACTGGCCGAGGTCATGCATGCGCTGAGCCGGCACGCCTACCTGCGGGTCGCGCAGCGCTATTGTCCGAATCTGCGACTGGATGATCTGGCGGCGAAATCCTGCGGTATTCGTGCCCAGGCGGTCAGCCGCGAAGGCGAGCTGCTCCACGATTTCCTGTTTCAGACCACGCCGCGCAGCGTGCACGTACTCAACGCGCCGTCGCCGGCCGCGACCTCGGCCTTTCCCATCGCCGCGGCCATCGTCGAGCAATTGCAAAACAGGCGAGGTGCTTGAACCGCACACTGCCAGTGCGCGGCGGAATGCGCTTAAAATCTGCCGCAAGCCACGCCGTGCGCCTGGCAGCGCGCCATTATCTTGAGGAGAACTATCCATGACTGAAGCGACCGTCATTACTGGGCTTGCCCGTACCCCGATGGGCGGCATGCAGGGCGACTTTTCGGACGTCAGCGCCACCGTGCTGGGCGCTACCGCAATCCGTGGTGCGCTGCGCCGTGCCGGCCTTGCGCCTGACGCCGTCGACGAAACCATCATGGGCTGCGTACTGCCGGCCGGCCTGGGTCAGGCACCGGCACGTCAGGCGTCGCTGGGCGCGGGCATCCCCACCAGCGTGCCCTGTACCACGGTTAACAAGATGTGCGGTTCGGGCATGAAGGCCATCATGCAGGGCGTCGACGCTATCGCCGCCGGATCGGTGGGTGTGGTGGTGGCGGGTGGCATGGAAAACATGACCAATGCCCCCTACCTGCTGCCTAAGGGCCGCGCCGGTCTGCGTCTGGGTCATGGCGAGGTGCTGGACCACATGTTTTTTGACGGTCTCGAAGACGCTTTCCAGCGCGGTCGCCTGATGGGTACGTTTGCGGAGGATTGCGCGCGTAAGTACAACTTCACGCGGGAAGCACAGGATGCTTATGCGATCGAATCGCTGAAGCGTGCCCAGCATGCGATTGCCAAGAACCTGTTCAAGAACGAAATCGAGCCAGTCAAGTTCAACGGCCGTAAGGGCGAGGTGGTGATCGATACCGATGAGCAGCCGGGCAAGGCGCAGCTCGACAAAATCCCCAATCTGAAACCGGCCTTCGCCAAGGACGGCACCGTTACGGCGGCCAATTCCAGCTCGATTTCCGACGGCGCGGCGGCAGTGATTCTGATGTCTGAATCGCGCGCCAAGGCGCTTGGCTGCCAAGCCCAGGCGCGCATCATTGGCCATGCTAGCCATGCGCAGGAACCGGGCTGGTTCACCACCGCGCCGATATTCGCCATCAAGAAGCTCTTGGCGCGCGTCGGCTGGAGCGTTGCCGACGTTGATTTGTTCGAGATCAACGAGGCATTTGCGGTGGTGGCGATGGCAGCGATGCAGGACGTCGGTATTCCTCACGCCAAACTCAATGTCCGCGGCGGTGCTTGCGCGCTCGGACATCCCGTCGGTGCTTCCGGTGCCCGCATCGTGGTGACCTTGGTCAACGCGCTGCGCGACATGGGCGGCAAGCGTGGTATCGCCAGTCTCTGTATCGGTGGCGGCGAAGCTACGGCATTGGCAATCGAACTGGTCTGAGTCTGGCCTCGTGCTGCCCGGCTTGATGCCGATACGGCCGGCGAACTCGACGGTGATATAGGCGTTGATGTCTGCGGCCGAGAAGAACTCGGTGGCAACAAACTCGCGCGCCGTGAGGCGCCGATCCCGATCGTCGAATAACACTCGGCAGCGCGCCTTGCCGCGCTCTGCCAGGGCGCAAGTTTGGCTATGATGGCGCACGTGCAAATAGTGAGACTGACACCATGACAGTCGCTCGCAGTACCGCCGGTGTCGTGCAGGACGGCCGGCCACGTTGCCCGTGGGTGGAGATCGCCAAGGCCGACTATGTCGCCTACCACGATGAGGAATGGGGCGTGCCGGTACACGATGACTGTCTGATGTTCGAATACTTGACCCTGGAAGGCGCGCAGGCGGGCTTGAGCTGGTATACGGTGCTGCGCAAGCGCGACGCCTACCGCAAGGTTTTTGCCAATTTCGATATCGCGCGGGTCGCACACTTTGACGCACGCAAGATTGAGGCGCTGATGGCTAATGTGGGTCTGGTGCGCCACCGCCAGAAGCTCGAATCGACGGTTGGTAATGCGCGCGCCTGTCTCACGG
>JANMJF010000224.1:0-3041 GCA_031371245.1 Pseudomonadota bacterium
GCTGGCAGGCGCAGCACTTCCAGCAGTTCACCGGCATCGAGGCGGGGTCGCGCACCGCCCTCGTGTGTGTCGCGCGGCACCCAGCGCCATACCAGCATGGCCGCCACTAGCGTGGCGAAGGTGTAGTAGAGGATCACAGCCCGCAGCGCCGTGCGCCGCGTGTTGGCGTCCAGCACCTGCGCCATCGCCGCATCGCCGGCGTAGCGGCTGAAACACCATACGGCGAGCGTGGCGAAGACCGCTGCTGCCAGACCGCGGCCGCCATCGAGAATGCCGAAAGCGCGGCCCTGGGCGTGGGCCCCGCCCCATTCACGCGTGGCGCGGATCATCGCCGCCCAGAACAATAGAATCGTGGTCACCCCCCAATAACCGTACAGCAAGGCCAGGCCGGCGCGGCCGGGCAGGCTCGCGAGGTACGCGCCGCCAGCTGCGGTCGCGACTAAAGACAGCGTCAGCAGGCCACGGGCCGGCAGCCGATCGGCCAGCACCCCGCCGGGGAAATAGGCCAGCATCGCCGTCACGCCGTAAACCGCGAAGATGTCGCCGAGCGCACTGTTGGAGAGTTCGAAGCTGGCCAGCATGCTGGCGCGGAAATAGCGCGGCACATGAAACGGCAGGGCGAAAATCATTTCGCCCGCTACCACCAGCGCAAACATGGCGAGAAAGCGCGCACGCGCGGCAGCGGTCGAATCGATCATGGCGCGACGATAAACGCAAGCGCGCACGCCGTCCAAGCCTTGCGGCGTGCGTCGGGTCAGCAGGGTCGGCTATTCTTCGCACCAGACCTACCGATCACTCCCAACCTGGAAATCCTAGCCATGCATACCGCTACGAGCCAAGACGCTCAGGCCCTCAAGGCCCAGCTGCTCGCTTTTATGGATAAGTACATTTATCCCAACGAAGCCCATTACCACCAACAATTGCACGCCCTGCCGAACCGCTTCGGCACCGTGCCGCTAATGGAAGAGCTGAAGGACAAGGCGCGCGAGGCCGGGCTGTGGAATCTATTCTTGCCGCTCGATCATGGCGGTCTCAAGAACGAGGACTATGCACCGCTGGCCGAGATCATGGGCCGTGTTGGCTGGTCGCCTGAGGTTTTTAATTGCAACGCGCCCGATACCGGCAACATGGAAGTCTTCATGAAATACGGCAGTGAGGCGCAGAAGAAGCAGTGGCTGGAGCCCATGCTGCGCGGCGAGATTCGCTCGGCCTATGCCATGACCGAGCCCGATGTCGCTTCCAGCGACGCGACCAATGTGCAGACCTCGATCAAGCGCGATGGCGACCACTACGTCATCAACGGCCGCAAGTGGTTCATCACCAATGCCATGTACGAGCGCACCAAGATCATTATCGTGATGGGCAAGTCTGACCCCGACAATCCCAACCGTCATATTCAGCAGAGCCAGGTGCTGGTGCCGAAAGACACGCCCGGGGTGAAACTGGTGCGGCCGCTCACCACCTTCGGTTATGACGATGCGCCCCAGGGCCACGCCGAAGTGCTGTTTGACAATGTGCGCGTGCCGCTGGCAAACATCCTGCTCGGTGAGGGACGGGGTTTCGAAATCGCTCAGGGCAGGCTCGGACCCGGTCGTGTGCACCACTGCATGCGCCTGATTGGCGCCGCTCAACGCGCACTGGAATTCGCCTGCAAGCGTGCTGTGTCGCGCACCACCTTTGGCAAGAAGCTGTCGGAGCACCAGTCGATACGCGAAGACATTGCCAAGTGTTACTGCGAGATTGAACAGGCCCGCCTGTTGACACTCGCGACCGCGCGCAAGATGGACGAAGTCGGCGCCAAGGACGCACGCGACATGATCGCGGCGGCCAAGATCACGGTGCCCTTGATGGCGCAGACGGTCATCGACCGCTGCATGCAGATCCATGGTGCTGGTGGTTTCACGGCGGATTATTTCATGGCCGAAGCCTGGAGTTATGCGCGCTGGTGTCGGCAGGCCGACGGTCCGGACCAGGTGCATATGATGGCGCTGGGTAAGCAGATCATTGCTCAGTACGCGGGCTGATAGCGGCGCTGTGCCGCACTCTATTTTTTCCTCAACGATACGATGGCCTTAACGAATTGCGATAACTCTGCGCCTCAAGATACCGTTCGCGCGGCAATACCGTTGCGTCATAGACCCAGCCCGACGAGGCATCGACACCTTTGTAGTAGAGCGAGCGCTGCGCATCTTCCGTGGCCAGCGTCACACCCGGCACGGCGCCTGCTTTCAACATCAGGTTAAATTGTGTGCCCTGGTAGGGCACCATGATGGTCGAGTCCACTGAATTTTTGAGCGGACGACCGAGGTGATCCTCGCCTATGACTGGATTGCTGACGATGAACTCCACCAGTTCATCGGTGGCGTGCAGATCGTCCTCGTCTTCCCACGGATAGATCATGGTGAAACCATCGACCGCGATGCCGAGCCGGTTGGCGATGCGCACCGCCGCGTAGTGTTCCTCGACCTTTTGCCGTTTGCCGTTGCGCTTGTTGATCATGTCGAGCGAACGCTGGGAACCGGTTTCGAGACCGATGCCGACCCGCCGTCCACCGGTATCGGCAAAGGGGCCGAGCAGATTCTCGCCGTGACGCACGATCAGATAGGCATGGGTGAAGGCGCGCCAGGCGCTGTAGCCGTGTTTGGCGACGCGTTCGGCCAGTGCACGGGTCTGGCGCGGATTCAACAATCCGACGTCGTCGAAGAACATCACCGCATAGTGTTCGCGGCCCAGCGCGCGATGGGCGGCGGCCATGCTCGCCAGATCGTTGTCGATCATCGTGGTCGGAAAAAAACGCGTGCGTTCACCGCCCGCTTCGCAGAAATGACAGGTGAAGGGGCAGCCCAGCGCCGTCACGGTGTGAAAGGCCGGCAGGCCCGCGATCTCGTAGCGGTAGCGTGCCATCAAGGGTAGTGGCCGGGTCGGCGCCATGGTGATTTTGCTCAGGTCATGCTGATGGGACATGACATGGCTGCGACCACGATCGGGTAAGCCCGCGCTGAGGATCTCGAGCAAGGGCTGCCAGCCGTCATGGGGTACGA
>JANMJF010000293.1:0-5098 GCA_031371245.1 Pseudomonadota bacterium
TGGGAGCAGGAGTTTCCGCAACTCAAGCCAATCAAGCGGCGCGGCAACCGGCGTTACTATCAGCGCCAGGACGTGATCCTGATCCGGCAGATCCGCAGTCTGCTTTATGAGCACGGATTTACTATCGGCGGCGCCCGTCAGAAATTGTCAGGTGACGAAGTCAAAGCGGATTCGAGCATGAGTCAGCAGATCGTGCGCCAGCTGCGCATCGAACTCGAAGAGGTGCTCGACATTCTGCGGCGCTGATATGTACTTGACGTCCGCAGGATACGAGCAACGACCTGCGGATTTCAGTGCAAAGCGGTAGTCAGCCGAACGGAATCCATCTACCCTGTCGATGTCCGGAGCGCTAGCGCGGACGATGGCGAATTGAAAGTCTTGTCGGGGCGTAGCGCAGCCTGGTAGCGCATCTGCATGGGGTGCAGAGGGTCGGAGGTTCGAATCCTCTCGCCCCGACCATTCAACTTCAATCGCCTGATCTTCTGACTCTACCGCGTGCCTGGCGAAGCGAGGCGCACGAGTAGCGCCAACAAGTTGAAAAAGTCGAACCTGACGTTGCAAGCCGATGGAAGGCTGCGGAGGATGTCCATGCGCCTTAAGGCTGTGGCGCTGATCGCCGCTTTGTCCGGTCTGGCTGCCTGCGATAGCGATCAGGACGGTCCCCGCCAATTCAGGGCGGGTGACTATGACGCCTCCTTCAAGACATTCACCCGGTGCGCCGATAACGGCGATAGCACTGCAATTAATTTCGTCGGAATTCATTACTATCTGGGCCTCGGTGTCGACCGCGACTTTGGCGCAGCGGCCCAATGGTTCGGGCGTGCCGCACATGCGGCCAACGCCGATGCGCAGCGCAATCTCGGTGTTCTTTACCTACGAGGTTGGGGAGTCCAGCGGGACAATGTGAAGGCATACGGCTGGTTGTTCCAAGCGAGCAGCCAGGGTAATCGTGGCGCGCGGGAATATCTGGAAACGATCAACCAATTGATTACGCCTAACCAGACCATGCAGGCCAGACGTTGGATTGCCGATCAGTTGCAACGGCCAAGCGAGCGGTATCAAAGCACTACTGCGAATCAGCTGCGGCCATGAATAATTTTTCAACGACGGAATAGCAGCCTACATGTGTGGAATAGTTGGAGCTGTCGCGCAGCGCGATGTCGCACCCATCCTGGTCGAAGGTCTGAGGCGGCTTGAGTACCGAGGTTACGACTCGGCTGGTATCGCCACTGTTATTGATCAAACGGTTCAGCGGGTACGTGTCGCTGGTAAGGTGCGGGTGCTCGAGGAGGCTTTGGAATCCAAACCGCATGCCGGTGGGCTGGGCATCGCCCACACCCGCTGGGCGACTCACGGCGTGCCCTCAGTCAGAAACGCTCATCCGCATATGTGCCGCGATACCGTGGCGCTAGTTCACAACGGCATCATCGAGAACCACGAGCGGCTGCGTGCCGAGCAGATCGCGGCGGGTCATACTTTCAATTCCGACACCGACACCGAAGTCGTCGTCAACCGTATCTACGACTATCTTCAGCAGGGTGATGACCTGTTGCAGGCGGTGCGTCGCACCACTGCCGATCTCGAAGGCGCCTATGCGCTCGGCGTACTGTCCACTACCTGCCCTGATCGTCTGGTGGTAGCCCGTCGTGGCAGCCCGCTCGTGATTGGACTTGGTATCGGTGAGAACTTCGTCGCGTCAGATGTGTTCGCACTGTTGCCCGTGACGCAACGATTCATTTTTCTTGAGGACGGTGATATCGCTGAGATCACGCGCGAGGAAATTCGCATCTTTGACGATCAGGGTCGGGCGGTGACCCGCTCGGAATCCGTGTCCGAGCTGTCGGCGGATGCTGCGGAAAAGTCCGGCTACCGGCACTTCATGCTGAAGGAGATTTTTACCCAGGCACGAGCCGTCGCCGAAACCCTCGAAGGGCGCATCGATAACGGTGCGGTGCTGGACTCTGCCTTTGGCTACGACGCCAAGCAAATCCTCGATCAGGTTAAATCGGTGACCATCGTCGCTTGCGGTACCAGCTTTCATGCCGGCCTCGTCGCTCGCTACTGGATGGAGGGCTTGGCGGGGGTGCCGTGTACGGTCGAGGTTGCGAGCGAATATCGCTATCGCCAGCCGGTGATCACTCCCAATTCGCTGTTCGTCACGATTTCCCAGTCTGGCGAAACTGCGGATACGCTCGCAGCCGTGCGTGAAGCCCGGCGGTGGGGGGTCACACACACCTTGGCGATCTGCAACGTGCCCGAAAGTTCGCTCACACGGGAATCAGAACTCGTGCTCATGACCCGCGCCGGTCCCGAGATCGGGGTCGCGTCGACCAAGGCGTTCACCACCCAACTGGTGGCTCTCATGCTGCTGGTGATCGTGCTTGGGCGTCGTAATGGCATGAAACCGGAGCAAGAGCGTGAACTGGTGCGGCAGCTCGAAAGCCTGCCCGGCAAGATTAATACCGTGCTCGAACTGAACGACCGCATCGCCGAGCTGTCGCAGGCCTTTGCGCATAAGCATCACACGCTGTTCCTGGGGCGCGGCTCGATGTACCCCATCGCCATGGAAGGAGCGCTTAAGCTCAAGGAGATCTCCTACATCCACGCCGAAGCCTATCCGGCCGGCGAACTTAAACATGGTCCGCTCGCGCTGGTGGACGAGGACATGCCGGTCATCTCAATTGCACCCAATAATGAGCTGCTGGAAAAGCTGAAATCGAATCTTGAGGAAGTACGCGCCCGTGGTGGCCAGCTTTACATCTTCGCGGATTCGCGTGTGGAAGTGACCAAACAGCCCGATATCCATGTCGTCGACGTGCCACCCGTCGAGGATCCGATTGCGCCGATCGTCTATACCATTCCGCTGCAGCTGCTGGCCTATCACGTCGCCGTGATTCGCGGTGCCGACGTTGATCAGCCGCGCAATCTGGCCAAATCGGTGACGGTGGAGTAATGAGTATGTTCTTGGCTCGGTGGCAGCTTGGCGCTGGCGGAGTTCGCGCAAGTTAGCGCGTCGACGATGGTAGCGTCCAAACCCAGTGCCGGTAGCGTATTGCTCGTCGACGACGATCCGGACATGCTCAATCTGTTGTCGAAGTGGTTGGAAGGTGCGGGCTTCACGCCGCTGCTGGCCAACTCCGGCGGCGACGCCTTGCGTCAGTTGGGAATATTCCGACCGGATATAGTCGTCACGGATCTGTTCATGGAGGAAATGGATGGCATGACCCTGGTCACGCGTATTCACGAGGAGAATCCGCTGACGCCGGTCGTCATGTTGAGCGGACAAGCCCGTATTCCCGATGCGGTCAGGGCCACTCATCTCGGTACGTCGGCGTTTCTGACCAAGCCGATAACCAGGGATGTTTTCCTCGCAGAGATCAACAAGCATATTCGCCGCGGTCGTCGCGAAGATGTAGCGGCATTCGCGCGCAATATCATCTATCGCAGCGACGTCATGGCGGAATTACTTGAGCAGGCCGAACTGGTGGCGCTGGGCGACGTTACGGTTTTCATCAACGGCGAAACTGGCACCGGCAAGGAAGTGCTGGCGCGCGCTATCCACGACGCCAGCCGCCGTCGTCAGCACGCCTTTATCGGTGTCAATTGCGGCGCGATACCTGAACAGCTGCTCGAATCGGAATTGTTCGGTCATGAAAAGGGTTCGTTCACCGGGGCCAGTAATCGCCATGACGGTTTGTTCCTGGCGGCTGACGGCGGCACGTTGTTTCTCGACGAGATAGGCGACATGCCGCTCGGCTTGCAGGTCAAGCTGCTGAGGGTGTTGCAAGACTTTGAAGTGCGACCGGTCGGCTCTATCAAAAGCGTGCCGGTCAATGTGCGCATTATCTCGGCGACGCATAACGATCTCGAAGCGTTGGTTGAGAAGGGCGAATTCCGTGAAGACTTGTATTACCGCCTGAACGTCGTGCCTTTGATGATGCCGCGTCTGGTCGAACGAGCGGAAGATATTCCATTGTTGCTTGAGCATTTTCTCGCCCACAACGCCGCCAAATCCGCTACCCCCAGGAAGCGCTTTGCGCCGGACGCGGTGACCTATCTGGCGGGCGCGTCCTGGCCCGGCAATATTCGCCAGCTGATCAATGCCGTGGAATTGTGCACAACCTTGTACACCGGCGACATCATTCCGCTCGCGATGGCGCAGCGCGCTCTGCGCCAGCAACCGGTGCATATTAAAACGCTGAAGGACGCCAAGGCCGACTTCGAGCGCAACTATCTGGTGAGCGTGTTGCGCATCAGCGGTGGTAACGTCGCGAATGCCGCACGTATTGCTGGGCGTAACCGCACGGAATTCTACAAGTTGCTCAATCAGTACGAATTGGATGCGGCGAGTTATCGCGATGGCGCCGACGCCATCAATAGTGACTGAGTGTTGTCAGGATGCAGGTTTCCGTCGCCCTTGGAGCGCGCTCATGACTGATCGCATTGCCGTGACAATTGATCCTGACCTGGCTGAGCTCGTGCCCGGGTTCCTGAATAATCGTCGTCGCGATGTTGACAAGCTCACGGCCTTGCTCAAGGCCGGGAACTTCACTGACATCCGCATGATTGGGCACAGCATGAAGGGCGCTGGCGGCGGCTATGGCTTCGACCCGATTACCGACATCGGCGCTGCGATCGAACGGGCAGCCTTGGTGGCTGACAGCAAGATCATCCAGGCTGGCATCGAGCAGCTCGCCGATTACCTGGCACGTGTCGATGTGGTGCTGGGTGGTTGAGCAAGCCTAGCCCGGCGGGAGCGGCGCTGATGGGAGACAAGCCGGCGCTTAGCCAACGGCACGCCTCGTCGACGTTTTTCTATTTTGTCGCCGCCGCGCTCGGCGTGTCATTTTCGTGCGTGTTGATCGTCATGGCGTGGAACAACGCGCTGCGCAACGAGACACGCAATTTCAGCTTCAATACCACCTCGGTCCGTAACGAGGTTGATGCCAACGTCCGCACTTCGGATGCGATCATCGCCAACCTCGCTAGTTTCATCGCGGCCGACGCGCGCGACGAGAAAATTCGCTTCGCGCAATACACCGCCGGCACTTTGAAGCGCTACGCCTTCATCGATGGCATGGCGAGAATTCGCGTCGAG
>JANMJF010000238.1:0-3296 GCA_031371245.1 Pseudomonadota bacterium
TTCGGCGTAGCGATCTGACATCTCATTTGGGACCAGCCGATCCTCTTCCGCGCCAACCACCAAGGTCGGGCATTGCAGGCGCTGCAGACGGCGCTCCAGCGCGAGGTTGTAACGCGGCGCCCACATCAGGCGCGCGGCGGCAGTGAATTCCGCATAAAGATGGATGCCTTCTTCAAAGTCCTCGGCGTCGGGCAGGAATTCCATCATCACTGACTTATCCTGGAACAGGCGGTCGAACAGTTCCTGCGGCGGCAGCTGGAAGATGTCGACGCCGGGATTGTCGGGCAGACGCAGGCCAACCGGCGTGATCAAAGCCAGCGACTTCAGGCGACGCGGATAGAACGACGCAAATTCTGCCGCCGCCCAAGCGCCCATGGAAAAGCCGATGAGATGAATGCGGTCCAGGCCGAGCTGGTCGAACAACTGGTCGTAAAGCTGAGTCAGATCGTCAAACGTGCGAAACCATTTCGGCATCGGCGTTTCACCGAAGCCCGGCTGTTCGGGGGCGATGAAGTCGGTTTTCTCCGCCATCATCTGATAGAGCGGGATCCACATGCGCGTGAAGCCCGCGCCATGCAGCAGCACAACGGCCTCACCCTGGCCCTGGCGACGGTAGGCGATGGGCAGGCCCGCCACCGTTTCAAAGGCGGGCGGGGTGTAGAATCTGGCGGGTTTCGGTACGTCGACTTTGTCGACGACGTCGATATAGCTCATGGCAGCTCCCCTGGGTTGAAGGTTGAGCCATTGTATATAGCAGATGGATGCTGTTAGCAGTCGCCCAGCAGACGGCGCGCCCCGTGCTATAAGCCTGGTGGCTGGTCGGTGCGTAGCGCTTGAACAGCTAGGCGCCAAGCGCCGTCCACTACGATCGGTCCGGCTCGTTCCTTGCCAATTCAACGCACACCTTGCTCGACCGCTTAATAACGGGTGGTTATCCTCCCTTGTATGTTCATTCGTGCCGGAAATCGTAGTGATTGAGGGCGCCGGGGTGGGAGGGACTTATCCTTCTAAACTTCGAGGCAGCCTTCAAGTCATGGCCGTGGCGCCGGCCCTATCCCACTCCTTGAGTCAGTAAGAAAAATGGAATTTTCAAGCAGCCACTTCCAGCGTCCACAATATCGCGCCGACATCGACGGCCTGCGCGCGGTGGCGGTGCTGTCGGTGTTGGCCTATCACGCCATGCCGCTGTGGCTGCCGGGCGGATTTATCGGCGTCGACGTGTTCTTCGTCATTTCCGGTTTTCTCATCACCAGTCTCATTCTCGGCAATCTGGCCCGCGGCAGTTTCAGCATCACCGAGTTCTACGGGCGGCGTGTGAAGCGCATTTTCCCTGCGCTGCTGGTGGTGTTGCTGGCGACCTATGTATGCGGCTGGCAGGTCTTGCTGGCGGATGAGTATGCACAACTCGGTGCGCATATCGCCGGCGGCGCTAGTTTCGTTTCCAACCTGCTGCTGTGGCACGAAAGCGGATATTTCGACAACGCTTCTTACAGCAAACCGCTGCTGCATTTGTGGAGCCTCGGCATCGAGGAGCAGTTCTACCTGCTATGGCCGTGGCTGCTGTGCCTGGCCCATCGCCGCGCATGGCCCGCGCCGGCGTTGCTCGTGGTGCTCATCGCCTTGTCTTTCGCCGCCAATCTCGTTCGGCTGGAGCACGACGCCGTGGCGGCCTTCTATGCGCCCGATGCGCGCTTCTGGGAATTGTTCTGCGGTGCGCTGCTTGCCTATCGACAGCGTGGTTTGCCGCGCGTCGAGGCCCCGCCCATGAGCAGCGCGCTGGGCATGGCCTTGATCGTTGGCGGCTTGTTCATCATTTCCGAGCAGAGCTCATTCCCCGGAGTCTGGGCGGCAATGCCGGTAATCGGCGCGGTGTTGGTGATTACGGCCGGGCCGCAGGCATGGCTGAATCGCGTGGTGCTATCCGCGCCGACCATGGTCTGGTTCGGGCGCATCAGTTTTCCGCTCTACCTGTGGCATTGGTCGCTATTGTCGTATCTGCGCATTCTGGTCGGCGGTGTGCCGCCGATAGAACTCTGTCTCGGCGCGGCTGCACTCGCCGTGCTGCTGGCCTGGCTCACTTACCGATGGGTCGAGCACCCCGTGCGCTTCGGTCCGTCGGACGAGCGCCGCGCGGTCAGTCTGGCCACGCTGCTGGCGCTGTTCGGCGCCGTTGGTTATCTCACCTATGGCCTGCATGGCCTACCGGCGCGCGCCGTCGCGGCGCTCAACGAGCGCAACAGCGCGCTGCTTGAATGGCAGTTTCCCAACTCTGATGAGTGTCGCCATGCGCTCGGCGCCAATATGACATTCTGCGTGTCTTTCGGCGATGGTGCCCACCCGCGCGTCGCGGTGTTGGGCGACAGCACCGCCCATGCATTGGCGCCCGGCCTTGCCGCACGCGAGCTCGAGCATGGTGCGGGCCTGATCAATATTGGCAGCTTTGGTTGTCCACCGATCCGTGGACTGGTCGAGGCCTCGAGCTGGAAGAAAGGCAGCGATTGTGTCACGGGCACACGGCGCTCTTACGAATGGGTCGCCCGCTCGAAATCCATCGAAGTGGTAGTGTTGGGCGTGTTCGCCCGCGACCTGAAAAGCTGGGCGATTCCGGGTGTCGCCAGTGGCGCGACCGCCGCGCAGCGTTTCGCCGCGCTTACGACGCTACTCGATGCGGATATTCGCTATCTGATCGCGGCCGGCAAGCGCGTGGTGGTGACCTACGATATGCCGATGGCTCCGGTTCAGCCGCGTGAGTGCCTGCCACGCCCTTACCGCGAATGGTTGTTGGGCGAGAAAAGCGAATGTTTTGTGCGAGAACAGGACCTCGTCGACCGCCATCCCTATGTTGATCTGTTCGATGCCTTCTTGAGCACGCGCACTGACATCTGCGTGTTGCGCCAATCGCGCTTGTTGCTGTCGGGCGGGCGGCTGCGTTTCGCCGACGAGAGTGGGCGTTTGTTGCTGCGTGATGATCACCATCTCAGCACCTACGGCTCAGCGCGCATGGCCGAGCTGCTCGCCGCAAACTGCGGCACGGACAAGCGCTGAGCTGGCCGCACACTCGAACGCCAAGGGCTGCTGGTGCGGGACTATGGGAGCAGCTTTCTGACATTGGATTCGGCCGATGTCCCGGGCTTCAATGCTCGCTTGGGGCATGTGATTACCTATCACATTGCGCTTGGCACGCTTCAGCGCCGAGCACGTCGCCGGGAGCATTGCGCTGGCCTGCGAGCTTCCTGCGGACAGCGGGCTGCCGTTGTCACACTAGAGACCTGGCGAGTTGAGTACATTCCAATCGA
>JANMJF010000300.1:0-1969 GCA_031371245.1 Pseudomonadota bacterium
CAGCGGCCGTGGCCTCGTCCAGCATCGAAGCATTGGCAATCTCCATGCCGGTCAGATCGATGATCATCTGCTGGTAGTTGAGCAGCGCTTCGAGACGGCCCTGAGAGATCTCCGCTTGGTAGGGCGTATAGGCGGTATACCAACCGGGATTCTCCAGCACGTTGCGCTTGATCACTTCCGGCATCAAGGTGCCGTAGTAACCCATGCCGATCATCGAGATGTTGACACGATTGCGTTCGCGCATGGCGCGCAGATGATTGAGTATCGCTCGTTCGCTGACGGTCTCGGTCAAGGCCAGCGGCGCGCGCGAGACGATGTTGTCCGGCACCGCGCGTTCGACTAGCTGTTCGAGGGAGTCAAGGCCGACGGTCGCAAGCATGTGCTCGATCTGCGCGGCTGTCGGGCCAATGTGGCGACGAATGAAATCGCCGCGGGATTCGAGTTCGTAGAGAGTCTGGTGTGCAGTCATAGGGCCTCGCGGGGAGAACGACGCAGTTCAATTACCCACATCTACAGCTCGGCGATGTAGGCCTGATAGGCGTTGGCGTCCATCAGTGTATCGAGCAGGGCCACGTCGTCGAGCGTGATGCGCAACAGCCAGCCCTCAGCCAGCGGTGCGTTGTTGACCAGCTCGGGTTCGTTGGCCAGCCGTTGGTTGATGCCAATCACGGTGCCACCCACCGGCAGCTTCACTTCCCCGACCGCCTTGACCGATTCGATCACGACCAGGTTGGTGTCGTGGTCGAGATGGGTGCCGATGTCAGGCAGTTCGACAAAAACAATATCGCCCAGTTGTTCCTGCGCGTAGTCAGTGATGCCGAGTATCACGCTGCCGTCTGCTTCAACGCGCAGCCATTCGTGTGCGTGAGTGAATTTGAGTGCGTTCATGAATGCTAGTCCGCGCTTGAATTGAAATAGATGGTTCAGATTTTCTTATAGCGATGGGCAACGAAGGGCAGCGCTACGATGTCGACCGTATGTTCGACCCCACGGATGACGACGCTCAGCACGGTGCCTGGGCTGGCCACCGCGCGCTCGACATAGCCCATGGCGATGGGTGCATCGAGGGTCGGCCCAAAACCGCCGGACGTGATGCGGCCAACCTGGCGTCCTACCGCGTCGTGCAACTCGGCGCCGGCGCGCACTGGAATGCGGCCACGGATGCGCACGCCGACCCGCACGCTGGCGCTGCCAGTGCGCGCCTCTTCGAGTATGCGCACGGCACCGGGGAACCGCGCCGGTGCGCCGTCGCGCAGTTACTTGCGCGCGATGGTCCAGCCGAGGCCCGCCATCACCGGCGTGGTGCCAGCATCGATATCCGCACCCGACAAGCACAAGCCCGCCTCCAGGCGCAGCGAATCCCGCGCCCCGAGTCCACAGGCTTCGACTGCGGGCTGGGCGAGCAGCAGGCGCGCGAGTCGCTCGGCAGCGGAGTTTGCGACTGCAATCTCGAAGCCATCCTCGCCGGTATAACCACAGCGATGCACCAGCACCGCCATGCCGGCGATGGTCGTTGCGCAGCCCTGCATAAAGCTCAAGCTACGCGCAGCCGGGCACAGCGCTTCGAGCACCGCGCCGGCTTGCGGGCCCTGCAAGGCCAGCAGCGCGAGTTCGGGATGGGCGCTCAGTTGACACTGCGTGCCTAGTGCGTGGGCGAGATGGGCGAAATCCTGCTCCTTGAAGGCCGCATTCACTACCAGGTGCAGGCGATCGGCGAAGCGTGTGATCATCAAATCATCGAGGATGCCACCGCTGTCGGTGGTCAACACTGAATAGCGCTGCTGGCCGACGCGCAACGCGGCGATGTCACCGGGCACCAGGGTCTCGAGCGCGTCGAGCGCACCGCGCAGGCTTGCCTGGCCCATGTGCGAGACATCGAACAAACCGGCACCGGTGCGCGCTACTTGGTGCTCATGCTTGATGCCGCGCCCATATTGCACAGGCATGGCATAGCCCGCGAAGGGCACCA
>JANMJF010000276.1:0-10237 GCA_031371245.1 Pseudomonadota bacterium
GAACAAGAATGCGAATCGCGGCCGAGCGATCGGCAGAAGATCATCGTGCTCGGCGGCGGCCCGAACCGCATCGGTCAAGGCATCGAATTTGATTACTGCTGCGTGCAGGCCTCGATGGCGGCGCGCGACGCCGGCTTCGAATCGATCAAGATCAACTGCAATCCCGAGACTGTGTCAACCGACTACGACACCTCTGATCGTCTGTACTTCGAGCCGCTGACCTTGGAAGACGTGCTCGAAATCGTGGCGGTGGAAAAGCCGCGCGGTGTGATCGTGCAATTCGGTGGCCAGACCCCGCTCAAGCTTGCGCGCGCGCTGGAGCGGGCCGGCGTGCCGATCATCGGCACCTCGCCCGATTCCATCGATCTGGCGGAAGATCGTGAACGCTTTCAGCAATTCCTCGAACGTGTGGGCTTGCGCCAGCCGCCGAACCGTATCGTTCGGCAGACCTCGGAAGCGACTGCACGCGCCGCTGAGATCGGCTACCCCTTGGTGGTAAGACCGTCCTATGTGCTGGGCGGACGGGCGATGGAAATCGTTTACGACGAGCGCGACCTTGAGCGCTACATGCAGGCGGCGGTGGCGGTCTCCAACGATGCGCCGGTGCTGCTCGACCATTTCCTTGAGGCCGCCATCGAAGTCGATGTCGATGCGATCTGCGACGGCCGTGACGTGCTGATCGGCGGCATCATGGAACACATCGAGCAGGCCGGTGTGCATTCCGGTGACTCGGCCTGCGCGCTGCCACCCCACACCTTGACGCCGACCATGCAGGACGAGCTGCGCCGCCAGGTCGGTATCATGGCGCGCGGACTCAATGTCATCGGCCTCATGAACATCCAGTTCGCGATCCAGGGCGAGGCTATCTTCGTGTTGGAGGTCAATCCGCGCGCCTCGCGTACCGCGCCCTTCGTCTCCAAGGCCATCGGCCTGTCGCTGCCCTATGTAGCCGCGCGTTGCATGTTTGGCGAATCGCTGCTTGGGCAGAACGCTGCCCACGAGCGCACACCGCCCTATTACTCGGTCAAAGAAGCGGTCTTCCCGTTCGTTAAATTTCCGGGTGTTGACCCTTTGCTCGGGCCGGAAATGAAATCGACCGGCGAAGTGATGGGCATAGGCGCGACCTTTGGCGAGGCGTTTGGTAAGGCCCAACAGGCTGCCAACATGCCGCTGCCCACCACCGGCAAGGCTTTCCTGAGTGTGCGCGATGCCGACAAACCAGCTGCCATCGCACTTGCTCATCTACTCATCGAGCAAGGCTTCACCATCATCGCCACGCAGGGCACGGCGGCGGCGCTGCGCGCGGCGGGGGTCGAATGTCGGCGCGTGAATAAGGTCGGCGAGGGGCAGCCGCATATCGTCGACATGATCAAAAGCGACGAGATCGATCTCATTATCAACACCACCGAAGGCAAGCAGGCGATCGGTGATTCCTACCTGATTCGCACCAGCGCGCTCAATCATCGCGTCGCCTACACCACCACCATGGCCGGCGCCCATGCAGTGGTCATGGCGCTGGCCGACACCGGCACGGGCGATGTCCGTCGTTTGCAGGATCTGCATCGGGAGTGCACCTCATGAACAAGACGCCGATGACCGCCCAGGGTGCACTGCGTTTGCGCGAAGAACTGCAGCGCCGCAAGAGCGTGGACCGGCCGCGCATTACCACCGCCATCGCCGAGGCCCGTGCCCATGGCGACCTGAAGGAAAATGCCGAATATCACGCCGCCCGTGAGCAGCAAAGCTTCAATGAAGGCCGCATCGCCGACATCGAAGGCAAGCTCTCCAATGCCGAGATCATCGACGTCACCAAACTCAATGCACAAGGCAAGGTGGTGTTCGGTGCGACGGTCGAGTTGTGTAACGTTGCGAGTGACGAGAAAGTCACCTGGAAAATCGTTGGCGAGGACGAAGCCGACGTCAAAGCACGCATGATTTCGGTCAATTCGCCCATCGCCCGTGCCTTGATTGGCAAGCGCGAGGGCGACGGTGTGGTGGTCAAGGCACCGAGCGGCGACATCGAATACGAAATCCTCGGCGTCCGCTACGTCTAAGGTGGCGCGCCGCGGTTCCAGCAGCCGCTGGCTGCAGCGCCAACAGTCCGATCCCTTCGTTAAACAGCGCGATCTGCACGGTTATCGCTCGCGAGCGGCCTATAAACTCCACGAACTCGCGCACAAGGACCAGCTCATTCGTCCCGGCGCGGCAGTGCTCGATCTCGGCGCCAGTCCGGGTGGCTGGAGCCAGGTTGCGGTTGAAATGGCCGGTCCGCGTGGCAAGATAATTGCGCTCGACATCATCGAGATGGAGCCCATTGCAGGCGCGACGTTCATCCACGGTGATTGCCGCGACGCCACCGTGCGTGCGCAGGTGGTAGCGGCAGTGGGTGGCAAGGTCGACCTTGTAATGTCGGACATGGCCCCCAATATCTCAGGGCTGAAGGACGTCGATGAAGCCGGCATGGTGGAACTGGCCGAGATCACTCTAGAGCTGGTGGCTGAACTCCTGCGTCCGGGCGGTGGTCTGTTAATCAAATTGTTTCAGTTTGCCGATACAGAACGGGTCGTGAAGCGTATGAAGTCCAGTTTCGCCCAGGTTTCGCGACGCAAGCCCGAAGCTTCACGTGCCCAGTCACGTGAGTTTTATGTCGTGGCAAAACAATATGGTATATAGTTTTTCGACCCCCACCGCAGTCTTGTCCGTTAGCAAATTATGCGGGCTGGCGCCGGTTTGAAAAAAGTACACAAGGCTCATATGGCTAGAAATCTCGTGCTCTGGATCGTCATCGCCCTGGTGCTGATGCTGGTATTCCAGAACTTTACGCCGCGCCACGGCGCTTCGCGCTCGGTTGATTATTCGGATTTTGTGACCGAGGCCAAGAGTGGACGGGTATCGAAGGTTGTGCTCGACGGCCAGACCATCGAAATAGAGATGCACGACGGCTCGCATCTGTTCACCTATAGCCCCGAAACGGACAACAGCCCGCTCATCGGTACCCTGCTCGACAACAATGTCCGCATTGAGGCCCAGGCCCCCGATCGACAGGGTCTGTTGATGCAGATCTTCATTTCTTGGTTCCCCTTCCTGCTCCTGATTGCGGTCTGGATCTACCTCATGCGTCAGATGCAGGGCGGCGCGGGTGGCCGCGGCGCGATGTCCTTTGGTAAGAGCCGTGCGCGTCTCGTGGGCGAGGATCAGGTGCGTGTCATGTTCAATGACGTGGCCGGCGTCGATGAAGCGAAGGAAGAGGTCAAGGAGCTGGTCGACTTTCTCAAGGACCCAGGCAAATTCCAGAAGCTGGGCGGCAAGATCCCGCGGGGTGTGCTGCTGGTTGGTTCACCGGGCACCGGCAAGACCTTGCTGGCCAAGGCCATCGCCGGCGAAGCCAAGGTGCCGTTCTTCACCATTTCCGGTTCGGATTTCGTCGAAATGTTCGTCGGCGTTGGCGCGTCGCGTGTGCGTGACATGTTTGAGCAGGCCAAGAAACACGCGCCCTGCATCATCTTCATCGATGAAATTGACGCGGTCGGCCGCCATCGTGGCGCCGGTCTCGGCGGCGGCCATGACGAGCGTGAGCAGACGCTCAATCAACTGTTGGTTGAGATGGACGGCTTCGACGGCAATGAAGGCATCATCATCATTGCGGCGACCAACCGTCCCGACGTGCTCGACCCAGCCTTATTGCGGCCGGGCCGCTTCGACCGTCAGGTAGTAGTGCCGCTGCCGGATATCCGTGGTCGCGAGCAGATCCTCAAGGTCCATATGCGCAAGGTGCCGATCGGCGAAGACGTCAAACCGAGCATCCTGGCCCGTGGCACACCCGGTTTCTCAGGCGCCGACCTCGCCAATCTGGTCAACGAGGCGGCCCTGTTCGCGGCGCGCTCCAACAAGCGCCTGGTCGATATGGACGAGTTCGAAAAGGCCAAAGACAAGATCATGATGGGTGCCGAGCGGCGCTCAATGGTGATGAACGACAAGGAAAAGAAACTCACGGCTTACCACGAGGCCGGTCATGCCATCGTCGGTCGGCTGGTGCCGGAGCATGATCCAGTCTACAAGGTCACCATTATTCCGCGTGGCCGTGCACTGGGTCTGACCATGTATCTACCGGAAGAAGACCGCTATAGCTCAAGCAAAGAACTGCTGGAGAGCCGTATTTCGACCTTGTTCGGTGGCCGCATCGCCGAGGAAATCGTATTCGGACCGACTGCCGTCACGACCGGCGCTTCCAACGACATCGAACGTGCTACCGAGATTGCGCGCAATATGGTGACGCGCTGGGGTCTGTCGGCCAAGCTCGGCCCCATGACCTATAGCGATGATGAGGGTGAGGTGTTTCTCGGTCGCTCGGTCACCCAGCACAAGATGGTGTCCGATGAGACGGCTCACCTCATCGACGAGGAAGTTCGTGACATCGTCGATCGCAACTATCAACGGGCACACACCCTGCTTGAGAGCAATATTGCGCACCTGCACACGATGGCCGATGCGCTGATCAAATACGAAACGCTGGGGGCTGATCAGATCGACGACATCATGATGGGGCGGGCGCCACGTCCGCCCGAAGATTGGCTGGACGACGACTCTTCCGGCGGTGCCCGTGGCACCGATGTTGAGGACCAGCCCAGCAGTGACAAAGGCACGGATGGCAAGATTGGTGGCCCAGCCAGTCTGCATTGAACGTGCATGCAGTTAACGCTTGTTAACTTGCGGTCGCTATATATTCCTAGGCCGGTTGCACGGCTGTGATGGTATTCACGGCCGCAGCTTTCGCGCCGCTGTTACCTTCCGAACGACGCTTTAAACGATTTCCGCCCTACGGGCCGGCAAGGTGTATGCAATGAGCGAGCGCAAACGCAAATACTTTGGTACTGACGGCATTCGCGGCACGGTAGGCGAGCACCCGATCACACCGGATTTTGTCATGAAATTGGGCTGGGCAGCCGGCCGCGTGCTGAGCGCCCATGCACCTGGACGGCAAAAGGTACTGATCGGCAAGGACACGCGAATTTCCGGATATATGTTTGAATCGGCTCTGGAAGCGGGCCTATCGGCGGCGGGTATCGACATTCACCTGCTGGGGCCAATGCCAACGCCGGGCATCGCCTATCTGACCCGTACCTTTCACGCCCAGGCCGGTATCGTCATCAGCGCTTCGCATAATCCCTTCGACGATAACGGCATCAAATTCTTCTCCCATGCCGGCACCAAGCTGCCCGACCAAATCGAACTCGAGATCGAAGCGGAACTCGACCGCCCGATGGCAACGGTCGCTTCACGTGAGCTGGGCAAGGCCCGTCGCGTCGAGGATGCGGCTGGTCGTTACATCGAATTCTGCAAGGGCACCATCCGGTCCAGCATGAATCTGGATGGCTTGAAGGTCGTGGTCGATTGCGCCAACGGCGCGACCTATCACATCGCGCCCGCAGTGTTTTCTGAACTCGGCGCGCAGGTCATCACCCTCGGCAACGCACCGGATGGCTTCAACATCAACCATGAATGCGGCGCGACTGACCCCAGCGCTCTACAGGCGGCAGTGCTCAAGCATGGCGCTGACGTCGGTATCGCCTTGGACGGCGACGGTGATCGTTTGATCATGGTCGATGCCAAAGGCCAACTGGTCGATGGTGACGAGCTGACCTTCATCATCGCGCGACGTCGCCAGCAGACGGGTGCACTACGCGGCAGCGTGGTCGGCACGCAGATGAGCAATCTCGGTCTTGAGCAGGCGATCCGTACCATTGGTCTGGGTTTCGAGCGTGTCAAAGTGGGCGACCGCTACATCCTCGAACGGCTGCGCGAAGGTGGCTGGTCCTTGGGTGGTGAGTCTTCGGGACACATCATCTGCCTCGATCTGACCACCACCGGTGACGGCATCATCTCGGCGCTGCAGGTGCTGGAGGCGATGATAGGCGGCGAACAAAGTCTCCATGAGCTCAAGAGCGGCATGCAGAAGTGCCCGCAGACCTTGATCAACGTACGCATGGAAAAAAAGGTCGACGTGATGGCGCTGCCCGACGTGCAGCGCGCTGTGGCCCAGGCTGAAGCACGACTGGCCAATAGCGGGCGGGTGCTGCTCAGGCCGTCGGGCACCGAGCCCGTCATTCGTGTAATGGTCGAGGGACGCGATTCGACCCTGGTTGAAGAACTGGCCAATGACATCGCGCACAAGGTCGAAACCGCCGCACGCGTTGCCATCGCTGAAGTTGCGGCCTGATATTCAAGCCGCACTGGTGATTCGCGCGGCGATCAGATGCCGCGCAGCAACTCGTTGATGCCGGTCTTGGCGCGGGTCTTGGCATCAACTCGCTTCACGATCACTGCGCAATACAAACTATGGCTGCCGTCGTCAGCCGGCAGATTTCCTGACACCACTACCGAACCCGGCGGCACGTAGCCATAGCTCACCGTGCGTGTCTCGCGGTCGTAGATCTTGGTGCTCTGGCCAATGTAGACACCCATCGAAATCACCGATCCGGCGCCGATAATGACGCCCTCGACAACTTCCGAGCGCGCGCCGATGAAGCAGTTGTCTTCGATGATGGTGGGCGATGCCTGTACCGGTTCCAGCACACCGCCGATGCCGACGCCACCCGATAGATGGACGTTCTTGCCGATCTGCGCGCAAGAGCCGACCGTGGCCCAGGTGTCAACCATGGTGCCGGAATCGACATAGGCGCCGATGTTTACATAGCTTGGCATCAAGATCACCCCGGGCGCGATGAAGCAGCCACGGCGCGCCACCGCCGGCGGCACCACACGCGCACCGATAGCCTCGAACTGGGCCTGGTCCAGCCCGGCGAATTTGAGCGGCACCTTGTCGAAATAATTGCTCGTGCCGCCGAGCATGACTTCATTACCGGCCAGCTTGAACGACAGCAGCACGGCCTTCTTGGCCCATTCGTTGACCTTCCAGCCATGCTCGCTCGGCTCGGCAACACGCAGGGTGCCGGCGTCTAGCGCCGACAAGGTGCTTTCGATGGCGGCCCGCAGTGCGGGGCTGGCGTTCTTGGCGTCGATGTCGGCGCGACGCTCAAAAGCGTCATTGATGATGGCGGCCAGATCGCTCATGGCATTAAAGTCCTTGCAGTTTGCGGAGTACGGGTTGCACGCGTTGCGCGGCCATGACGCATTCGTCCTGCGGGACCACCAGCGCGATACGCAGCCGGTGTAGGCCTGGATTGCCATGGGTGCTGGTGCGGGCGAGGAAGCTGCCCGGCAGAACCAGCACCCCTGCCTCGCCGAGCAGGCGCTCGCAGGCAAGGACGTCGTCGGCATCGAGCTCGGGCCATAAATAAAAGCCCGCCGCCGGTTGCGCAACCCGTGAGACGGCTGCCAGTAGCGGCATCACGGCGTCGAATTTGCGGCGGTAGAGGGCGCGGTTGGTGACCACGTGGGCTTCGTCGGTCCAGGCCGCGATGCTGGCGTGCTGGACGTGTTCCGGCATGGCACCACCTTGATAGGTGCGATAGCGATAGAAGGGCTCGATGATGGCGGCGTCGCCGGCTACAAAGCCCGACCGCAGGCCGGGTGCATTGGAGCGCTTGGATAGGCTGTGCATCACCAGACACTGGCGAAAATCGTCGCGACCATTGGCCGCGCACCACTCAAGTAGACCCAGCGGCGGTTGTGTCTCGTCGTAATAGAGTTCGCTGTAACACTCGTCGGCGACAATCACGAAGCCATGATGGTCGGCTAATGCCACCAGTCGCGCATAATCGTCGGCGGTCAGAATGGCCCCGGACGGATTGCCTGGCGAGCACACATAGATGAGGGCGGTATGTTCCCACACCTTGGTCGGCACGGCGTCCCAGTCGGGGCGGAAGTCACGTTCGGCCGGACAATGCAAAAAATAAGGTGTGCCGCCGGCCAGCAGAGCCGCGCCTTCGTATATCTGATAGAAAGGGTTGGGCATGACTACCGTGTGCTTGGCGCTGCCGGCCGCAACCACGCATTGTGCGATGGCGAATAGTGCTTCGCGGGTGCCGTTCACCGGTAATACGTGACGCGCGCCGTCGAGCAAGCCATCGGCCAGGTGAAAGCGGCGATTGGCCCAGGCCACGATGGCATTGCGCAGTTCTACCAGGCCGCGGGTAGCCGGATAACGCGCAGTGCCGGCTAGCGACGCGATCAGCGCCTCGTGCACACGCGGTGGGGTGGGATGCTGCGGCTCACCGATGGACAGATTGATCAACGCACGATCGGTCGGTGGCTGCACCCGGGCTCGAATCGCGGCCAGCTGTTCGAAGGGATAGGGGTGGAGTTCGAGCAATCCGCGATTCATGGGGCTAAGGCTGGCTGCCGTGGAGCGGCGGAGTATAACCGGAAAGAATGCCGTGCCTGCGTCGTGGTGTAAGGCGCTCGGCGATTGCTGTATCCTTGCGGCCTTTTTTCGCCTTGGAACGCAGCTATGACGCACAAGATTCTCCTCCTCGCGGGGGACGGCATCGGTCCTGAAATCATGGCTGCCACGCAGGCCTTACTCGCCGCGCTCAGTAGCCGCTTCGGCTTCCAATGCGAACTCGAGCAGGCGCTCATGGGTGGCTGCGCGATCGATGCCCATGGCACGGCGCTGCCCGACTCGACCCTCGCTCTCGCGCGCGCCGCCGACGCGATCTTGTTCGGCGCGGTCGGTGGGCCGAAATGGGACAAGGTCGAACGCTCCATTCGTCCCGAACGCGGGCTGCTGAAGCTGCGCGCGGAACTCGATCTATTCTGTAATCTACGCCCCGCCGTGCTGTTTCCGGCGCTGGCCGATGCCTCGACCTTGAAGCCGGAAGTGGTGTCAGGTCTTGATCTCATGATCATTCGAGAACTCACCAGCGGTATTTATTTCGGCACGCCACGCGGTATCGAGACGCTACCGGACGGCAAGCGTCGCGGCTTCAATACGCTCGCCTATCACGAGGACGAGATTGTTCGTATCGCGCGCCGTGGTTTCGAAATAGCCCGTCAGCGCAACAAGAAACTCTGTTCGGTGGACAAAGCCAATGTGCTGGAAGTCACTGAGTTGTGGCGCGAGATCGTGCAAAACATGGCAGCCGAATACCCCGACGTCGAGCTTTCGCACATCTATGTCGATAACGCCGCGATGCAACTGGTGCGTGCGCCCAAACAGTTCGATGTACTGGTTACCAGCAATATGTTCGGCGACATTCTGTCAGACTTGGCCTCGATGCTGACCGGCTCGATAGGTATGCTGCCGTCGGCGTCGCTCAACGCGCAAAACAAGGGGCTGTTCGAGCCGATCCATGGCTCCGCTCCCGACATCGCGGGCAAGAACATCGCCAATCCGCTCGCCACCATTCTTTCGGCCAGTATGATGTTGCGTTACACGCTCGGCGAAGCGGCGCTCGCTGAGCGGGTTGATAACGCGGTCTCGCGGGTACTGGAGCAAGGTCTGCGTACAGCCGATATCGCGACTGCCGGCGGTCGCTCGGTTGGTACCCGGGAAATGGCGGCGGCGGTCATCGCTGCGCTGTAGTAGCGTGAAATAGGACTAACGGGTCGTATAAATGAGCAAGACGTACAACGTAGCAGTGGTGGGCGCCACCGGTGCCGTCGGCGAAACCATGTTGGCCATACTGCACCAGCGCAGATTTCCGGTCGGCGAGGTGTACGCGGTAGCAAGTTCGCGTTCAGCCGGTTCACGCGTGACTTTCGGCGACCGCCTGCTGGTTGTCCACGAACTCGATAGCTTCGATTTCAGCAAGGTTCAGATCGGTCTTTTCTCGCCCGGCGCGGCGGTCTCCAAGATCCACGCGCCGCGTGCTGCAGCGGCGGGCTGTGTGGTGATCGACAACACCTCGCAGTTTCGTTACGACGACGATATTCCTTTGATCGTGCCGGAGGTCAACCCAGGCGCGCTCGCGCAGTACAAAAGCCGCAATATCATCGCCAACCCGAACTGCTCGACCATTCAGATGCTGGTCGCGCTGAAGCCGATCTACGACGCGGTCGGCATTGAGCGGATCAACGTCTGCACCTACCAGGCGGTGTCGGGCACCGGCAAGGAAGCCATCCAGGAACTCGCGACCCAGACGGCGTCCTTGCTGAACGCTCAGCCGATCGTGGCCGAGGTCTATGCCAAGCAAATCGCATTCAACGTGCTGCCGCACATCGATGTTTTCATGGACAACGGCTACACCAAAGAAGAAATGAAAATGGTGTGGGAAACACGCAAGATCATGGAGGACGACAGCATCCAGGTGAACGCGACTGCGGTACGCGTGCCAGT
>JANMJF010000277.1:0-4197 GCA_031371245.1 Pseudomonadota bacterium
GACAAGAACATGCCGGGCTGCTTGATCGCCATGGGCCGCCTCAACCGCCCGGCGCTGATGGTTTACGGCGGCACCATCAAGCCCGGCCATTCCCAGGGCAAGGTGCTGGACATCGTGTCGGCCTTTCAAAGTTATGGGGCGTATATCTCGGGCGCCATCAGCGACGAAGATCGCCAGGACATCGTGCGCCACGCCTGCCCCGGCGCCGGCGCCTGCGGCGGCATGTACACCGCCAACACCATGGCCTCGGCCATTGAGGCGATGGGCATGACGCTGCCCTACTCCTCCTCGGTGCCGGCGGTCGATCCGCTCAAAATGGAAGAATGTCGCCGCGCTGGCGCTGCCATCCGCGTACTGATGGAACGCGACATCAAGCCCAGCGACATCATGACCCGCGCCGCCTTCGAAAACGCCATGGTCGTGATCACGGTACTGGGCGGCTCGACCAATGCGGTGCTGCATCTGATCGCCATGGCCAAGTCGGTCGGCGTCAAATTGACCATCGACGACTTCCAGGCGGTCAGCGACCGGGTGCCTTTCCTGGCCGATCTGAAACCGAGCGGCCAGTACGTAATGGAAGATCTGCACAAGGTCGGCGGCATTCCCGCCGTGTTGAAATTCCTGCTCGAAGCCAGGCTCATCGTCGGCGACTGTATGACGGTGACCGGCAAGACGCTGGCTGAGAACCTCGCCGAGCTGCCTGGCCTCAGCGCCGGCCAGCAAGTACTGCGCCCGCTCTCCAACCCGATCAAGTCGACCGGCCACATTCAAATCTTGAAGGGCAACCTCGCGCCCGGCGGCTCAGTGGCCAAGATCACCGGCAAGGAAGGTCTACGCTTTGAAGGCCCGGCCAAGGTCTACGACTCCGAGGAAGACATGCTGGCGGGCCTCGAACAGAAGAAAATAGAGAAAGGCGACGTCATCATCATTCGCTACGAAGGCCCCAAGGGAGGCCCAGGCATGCCGGAAATGTTGACCCCGACCTCGGCACTGATGGGCGTTGGTCTCGGCGATTCGGTGGCGCTGATCACCGACGGTCGCTTCTCGGGCGGTTCCCACGGCTTCATCGTTGGTCACGTTGTGCCCGAGGCCCAGGACGGCGGGCCGATAGCCCTGGTCAAAAATGGTGATCGCGTGACGCTGGATGCGCAGACCAAGGCCATCAGCATGGCGGTAGATGAGGCCGAACTGGCACGCCGTCGTGCGGCCTGGACCGCACCGCCCTATAAGACCGAGCGCGGCACCTTGTTCAAGTACATCCAGTGCGTAAAGAATGCCTCGGAAGGCTGCGTGACAGACGAGTAAAAACGCCCTTGGCGGGTGCCGGCGGCCGCCAGGGTCGCCGGTCAGTCCAACTACATATCGCGCTTGTAGTCGTTGTAATACTTCAAGACCCGCTGCACATAGACCTCGGTTTCCTTGTACGGCGGAATGCGCCGACCGTTGTTGATGACCGCGTTCTCACCGGCGTTGTAGGCCGCCAGCGCCAGCACCAGGTTGTCGTCGAACATGACTAGCAGGTCACGCAGGTATTGCGTACCGCCCGACACGTTGGCGGTGGGGTCGCGACGATTGCGCACGCCGTAGCGTTCGGCGGTACCCGGCATCAGCTGCATGAGACCGACGGCGCCCGCCGTCGACACTGCATCGGGGTTGTAGGCGGACTCGGCAGTGATGACCGCATGTAAAAGCGCCGGCGGCAGGCGATGCACTTTGGCGGCTTCGGCGATAGTCGGGCTGTACTTCTGGCGGTTCTTAAACACGTCCTTGAAGTTGAGCTTGGCTTCCGACCAGCCCTTCCAGGTCTTCACCAGGCGGCGGTAGCCGCCATGATCCGGTCGGTCGGTCAGGTGCACTTGGCCGTGACCATCGACGTACTTATAGATGTCCGCCCCCGCCAGAAACGGGACCAGCACCAACAAGGCACCCAGGGCGAAGAAAAAAACCCGTTTTGTCATGGCCATCGACATCTGCAATAGAGCTAATAACTAAAGTAAATTATTGATTAATTCTATAATTCAATGATATTTATTGAAATAGCTCTGTAATCTATAATTTACATCAGATTTCTGGATAGCCGCTTTCCACACCGCAGCGGCACCGAGCATAGCCCAGGACGACGCCATCCCCTATGCACACGCCGCCCACCGTCGCCGCATTTGACACAAGTTTTTCTGGCGGCGCGAAGCGCGAAGGCCGGCCCGCGACCGCCATCCGGCGCACCGAGGGCGCATGTCGCTGGCGTGCCCAGCGCTTCCTTGTAGACTTGCCGGCCAGCCGGCGCCGTTGTGCTGAATGACGACTTGAGGGTTCACCATGCCTTATTCCCTGGCCGAAATTGCGCACCGCTTCCAGCTCGAATTCAGCGGCGATGGCGCGCTTGAAATCGAAGGCGTGTGCGGAATGTCGGACAACCGGCCCCATTGCCTGTCCTTCGCCAGCGGTGCCAAACATGTCGAGGAAGCCGCCACATCGGTCATCGCGGCTTTCGTCAGCGACGCGGCCCACCCGGTCCAGGGCAAGGCCAATCTGTTCCATACCGAGCCCGAATACATGATGGCGTGCATCGCCAGTCTGTTCGTGCGCTCCCAGCTGGGAGCGGCGCAAGGCGTCCATCCCAGCGCCATCGTCGCGCTCAGCGCCGCACTGGGGGACGACTCCTATATCGGCCCCAATGTCGTAATCGGTAATCAGGTGCGCATCGGCCCGCGCTGCAAGATCTTTCCCAACGTCGTGATCATGGACCGGGTTGAGATCGGCGAGGACTGCATCATCTACCCCAACTGCACCCTGCGCGAGGACAGTGTCCTGGGCAATCGCGTCATCCTGCAGCCGGGCGTCTCGATCGGCGGTGACGGCTTCGGTTTCGTCAATCACGACGGCGCGCATTTCAAAATCCCCCAGCTCGGCCGTGTGGTGCTGGAGGACGACGTCGAGATCGGCGCCAATTCGACTATCGACCGCGCCCGTTTCAGCGAAACCCGTATCGGCCGTGGCACCAAGGTCGATAACCTGGTGATGTTGGCGCACAACGTCGTGACCGGTGAAAACTGCGTGATCGTGTCCCAGGTCGGTGTATCGGGCAGCACACGGCTCGGCAACCGGGTGACCTTGGCCGGCCAGGTCGGCACGGTCGGGCACGTCACGGTGGCGGACGACGTCACGGTGCTCGGCAAAGGCGGCATCACCAAAGACATCCGCGAAGCCGGCGTCTACGCCGGCATGCCGCTCAAGCCCGCGCGCCTGTGGCGCAAGGCCATGGCCAGGCTCTACTTCGGCTTGTCCTGAACGCCCTCAGAAAGACGCGGGCGCGCGTCATGCTCGCCTGCATCGGTGCGACCAGCGGCCCCTATACTAGGCGGCCGCAGGGCAACAACCAGGAGTGAGCATGGCGTCTTACGATTTCGATCTCTTCATCATCGGTGGTGGCTCGGGCGGGGTGCGCGCCGGGCGTATGTCGGCGAGCTTCGGTGCGCGCGTGGCGATGGCCGAAGAACGTTATATGGGCGGCACCTGCGTCAACGTCGGTTGCGTGCCCAAGAAACTGTTCGCCTACGCCGCCCATGTCCACGAGGAAGTGCGCGACGCGGCGGGCTTCGGCTGGAAAGTAGCCGACGGTAGCTTCGACTGGCCGACCCTGGTCGCCAACAAAAATCGCGAAATCGAACGTCTGAACGGCATTTATCAGCGACTCATGGACAATGCCGGCGTGACCGTGCTGCACGAGCGCGCGGTGGTGAAGGATGCGCATACCGTGACGGTCGGTGGGCGTGACATCAGCGCCGAGCGCATTCTGGTAGCGAGCGGCGGCTGGCCCTATGTACCGGTCTTCCCCGGTAGCGACCTCGCCATCACTTCCAACGAAGCTTTCTTTCTCGAGCGCCTGCCGCAACGTGCCGTGGTGGTCGGCGGCGGCTACATCGCGGTCGAGTTCGCCGGCATCTTCAACGGTCTGGGCTGCGACACCATGCAGCTCTATCGCGGTCCTTTGTTTCTACGCGGCTTCGACGACGATGCGCGCAACTTCCTCGCCGACGAGATGCGCAAAAAAGGCGTCAAGCTACGCTTCGACACCGATGTGTCACGCATCACCCGTGAGGCCGACGGCCTGCGCCTGCACCTGAACGACGGCACTAGCCATGATTGTGACCTGGTGATGTACGCGACCGGCCGCAAGCCCAATTGCGCCGGGCTGGG
>JANMJF010000280.1:0-4702 GCA_031371245.1 Pseudomonadota bacterium
GTGCCAGCGCCCTTCAGCACCACCACCCCACCGAAACGCGCGCAAAGCGCCGCAGCAGCGGCGTAGCGGTCGTCGTGTATGACTTGCGTGGCGACACCCGCCAAGCGTGCCGCTTCGCCTGGGTGGGGCGTCAGCACCCGCGCCTCGCGCCGGTCCGGATCGGACGCCAGCAGATTCAGGCCGTCGGCATCCACCACCTGCACTTGCGGACTATCCCGCACCGCTGCCATCAGTTTTTGCGCCCACGGACTGGTGCCGAGTCCGGGACCGATGGCTACCACCGTCGCCCGCGCCAGCAGTGGCGCGAGGTCTGCCGCGCCAGTCACGCCATGACACATGATCTCCGGGCGCTGAGTGGTGAGGCCAGCCGCATGGCTGGGATGGGTAGCGAGTGAGACCAATCCTGCGCCGACGCGCGCCGCAGCCTCGGCGGCCATGCGCGCCGCACCGCCAAAACCGGGCGCGCCGCCAACTACCAGCACATGGCCGTGATGGCCCTTATGAGCGGTGCGCAGGCGTGGCGCAAACAGGCCGCGCAAGTGGGCATGATCGATGGCCTGGGCGGTGGCGGGCACGGCGGCATACACCGCCGCCGGCAGACCGATGTCATGCCATCGCAGTGCGCCGCTATAGGCCGGCGCATCGCCAGTCACCAGTCCTTGTTTCATGCTGACCAGACTGAGGGTGGCAGTAGCACGCACCGCCACGCCCTGGCACAGGCCCGTCGAGGCATTGATGCCCGACGGTACGTCGACACTCAATACCGGCAGGCCACAGCCGTTGATGCGCGCAATCGCCTCGGCGTAAACGCCTTCGACCTTACGTTCGAGGCCGGTACCAAGAACCGCATCGACCACCAGTTCTGCGCCCTCGAACCAGGCATCACCATCAGCCGCTGCGATGCCGGCTTCGCGCATGGCGCGATAGGCGCTCGCACCATCCCCGCGCAGACGCTGCTCTGCACTCAACATCACCACGCGTGGTTGCAGCCCGGCCGCCGCCGCCAAACGCGCGACCACATAACCATCGCCGCCATTATTGCCGGCGCCACACACGATGCTTAAGCGCCGCGCCGCTGGCCAGCGTTGTCGCAAGTCTTCGAATACCGCGTGGCCGGCGCGCTCCATGAGCGTCAGACCGGCGATACCGAGCTGCGCGATGGCGTAGTGTTCCAGCGCACGCGTGCCCGCCGCGTCATACAGATCCTGCGCGACCGGCAGCTTCATGACTGTGCCGGGAGTTTGAGGAAATGTCGGCGGTAGTGACGCAGCTCCGCGATCGAATCGCGAATGTCGGCCAGCGCCAGATGGTTGGACTGTTTCTGGAACGCCGGCAGGCCCGGCGCCCAGCGCTTGGCGAGTTCCTTCAAAGTACTGACATCGAGATTGCGATAGTGAAAGAACTCGGCCAGCGCCGGCATGTATTTATAAAGGAAACGCCGATCCTGGCAGATGCTGTTGCCACACATCGGCGAGGTCGACGCGGGCACATACTGGCGCAGAAAGGCCAAGGTCGCCTGCTCGGCTTCGGCACTGCTGACGGTGCTGGCGCGTACGCGGGCGGTCAGTCCCGAGTGTCCGTGCTGACGGCTATTCCAATCGTCCATAGCGGCCAGCGCTGCATCACTCTGATGCACAGCGAACACCGGCCCTTCCAGCTGCTCGTTGAGATCGACATCCGTGACGATGGTTGCTACCTCAATGATGCAATCCCGTTCCGGTTCAAGCCCGGTCATTTCGAGATCGATCCAAATGAGATTGCCGGCGGAAAATTGCATGGGGAAACTCCGGTCGTGCGCGCGCTTCGCGTCGATGGTAAATCAAGCGCATGGGGGCGGCTATCGTCGCCACCGGGGACTGCGGAATGAATTAGAAATCGCGCCGACTGGCGAGCGCGTGGGACAGAGTCGAGCCATCGACAAATTCGAGATCACCGCCGACCGGCACGCCATAGGCGATGCGCGTGGCACGCACATTGGCACGTTGCGCGAGCTGGCGCAGGTAGTGGGCAGTGGCCTCACCTTCCATGGTGGTGCCGGTGGCGACTATCACCTCGCGCACCTCGCCGCCAGCCAACCGCGCTTCGAGCAGCGGCATACCGATGGTGTCGGGTGTCACTCCATCGATCGGCGAGAGGCGGCCCATCAAGACAAAATAGTTGCCGCGAAAATCTGCGGCTGCTTCGATAGCGGCGACATCGAGCGGGCTCTCAACCACACAAATCAGCCCGGCATCGCGATTGTCGCTGCGGCACAGGGCGCAGACCTCGGTTTCGCAAAAGGTGCGACAGCTCGCGCACTGACCGATCTGATCAGCGGCGCGGCGCATGACGTCGGCCAGGCGCCGCGCCTTGTCACGATGCTGTTCAAGCAGATGAAAGGCGATGCGCTGCGCCGACTTCGGGCCGATGCCGGGCAGAAACTGCAGGGCCGCGATCAACTCAGCCAACAGCGGCGAGGGATTCATAGGTGCTTGTTCAAAAAAAGTGCCGACTCAGAACGGCAGTTTGACGCCCGGCGGCAGATTCATGCCGGCCGTGATGCCGGACAGCTTGTCCTTGCTGAGTGACTCGACGCGGCGGTTGGCATCGTTCATGGCCGCTGCCACCAGATCTTCGATCATGCTCTTGTCGTCTTTCATGAGTTCGGCGTCGATGCTGACCTTACGCACGTCGTGACGACCATTCATAATCACTTTGACCATGCCACCCCCGGCTTCGCCAGTGACCTCGGTCGCGGCGATTTCGGCCTGCAGTCGCTCCATGTCGGCCTGCATCTTCTGCGCCTGTTTCATCAGGTCGCCTAGTCCACCACGCATGGTTTCAATACTCCGCTGTTGGGGTAGTCGCCGGCGCGCTCAGCGCCCGGACACGTCTTCGATAGTCGCGCTGAAAGCCTCGCGCAGGGCACGCACATTGGGATCGGCATCAATGTCCGCCTCGGCACGGCGCTGACGCTCAGTGCTTGCCGCCAGCTGCTGCTGGGAAGGCGTGCTCAGATGGGCGTCGCCGCCGACGGTCACATTGACCACCATCGGGCTCGCAAATTTTTCCGCGAGCGCGGCCTGCAAGGTCTCCACATGGCGCCGCGCGGCGAGCTTTTCAAACTGCGGCGCGATCACGAGATCGAGACGTCTACCATCGAATTGCGCCACCGCGCTATTGCGTGCCAGTTCACGCGCCAGGCCCACCACCACCAGTTCGTCGACGATCTGCGCCCAGTCGAAATGACTGGGCAATTGCGGTGGCGCGGATTGAGGCAGATGAGGAAGCGGCGTTTCGCTGAGCGGCAAGGCCGCGGTCGGCACCGGGTTCGGCATCGGCGGCGTACTAACGACGACCTCAGGCGCAGCCGCAGGGGGTGCGCGCGACGGCATCGGCTCTGCCCGCGCCGCCGGCAGGCTGCGTGGTGTAACGCTCCCACCGGCCCCGCCACTACCTGCCGGACGAAAGGCCAACATACGCAACAAGGTCATTTCAAAAGCCGCTTCGGCATCAGGGCTCATGGCCAGATCACGTCGACCGGTCAGCGCAATTTGATAAAGCAATTGCACTTCATCGGCCGGCAGGTTGGCTGCCAGCGCGGCAAGCCGCGCGTCGCCTTCCAGATCGCCCGCTTCCGCACCCAATACCTGCACCACCGCCACCCGTCGCAACAGCGAAGCCATCTCGGCCAGCACCTGGCCGTAGTCCGGCACATAGCTCGCCAGATCCCGCGCCGCCGTGATCACGGCATGGGCATCACCCTGCGCGATCATGGAGAGAATCTTCACCACCCGCTCTTGATCGACCGTGCCCAGCATCATCACCACTTCATGGGTCTCGATCTTGCCCGCGCCGTGGGCAATGGCCTGGTCGAGCAAGCTCAGGGCGTCGCGCACACTGCCACCGGCGGACTGCGCAATAAGCGTCAGCGCACCTGCTTCGAAGGCAATGCCTTCGGCACTCAGCACCGTCGCCAGATGCTGGGCGAGCAAGCTGCTCGGCATGCGGGTGAGATTGAATTGCAGGCAGCGCGACAGAATGGTGACCGGCAGCTTTTTCGGATCGGTGGTCGCAAGCAGGAATTTGACGTGGGCGGGTGGTTCTTCCAGGGTCTTCAACAAGGCGTTGAAAGAATGGTTGGAGAACATGTGCACTTCGTCGATCAGATAGACCTTGTAGCGCGCGTGGGTCGGCGCGTACTGCACGTTGTCGAGCAGTTCGCGGGTCTCATCGACCTTGGTGCGCGAGGCAGCATCGACTTCGATCAAGTCGATGAAACGCCCCTGGTCGATGGACGTGCAGGCACCGCAGGTACCGCAAGGCTGACTGCTCACGCCTTGTTCACAGTTGAGTGCCTTGGCCAGTACCCGTGCCAAGGTGGTCTTGCCCACGCCGCGCGTACCGGTAAACAGATAGGCATGATGCAGGCGGCCGGTGTCGAGTGCATTGATCAAGGCCTTGAGCACATGGGCCTGGCCGATCACTTCGGCAAAGTTGTGCGGCCTCCACTTACGTGCAAGGACCTGATAGCTCATGGGACGTTGCTCATCACTAAAACGCGGGGTGGGCGCTGTGGGCGCGATGCATTATTCGACCCGGTGTAAGGCGGCGAACGTGCCAGCCACACCCCGGCACCCACAGTGACTGCTACCGTTGCTCCCTTCCGGGCCTGGCGGGGTTTACAGAGCTGCGCTGCGAGGGGACCGACACGTTCACCATT